>DASUMN010000149.1:0-5374 GCA_036277675.1 Nitrospira sp.
GAAAAGATGTCAAAAAGCCGAGGCAATGTCGTCGATCCGAACAAGATGGTCGAAACCTACGGTGTCGATGCCTTCCGCTATTTCCTGCTCCGTGAAGTGCCGTTTGGGCAGGATGGAGATTTCTCACAAAATGGCATGATTGCACGCATCAACAGTGAGTTGGCCGACGGCCTGGGGAATCTCTTGAGCCGCAGCTTGACCATGATCGAACGATTTGCCGGGGGCATTGTCCCAGCACATGATTCCTCCGCCGACACACCCCTTGAAGCAACCCTCAGGCAGCGCACGGGTGAGCTACTCGCTGCTGCTGACGGCCATATCGAGCACTTACGATTTGGGCGGGCGCTGGAATCTATCGGTGAGATCATCCAACACTGCGATCAGTATATCGACAAGACCGCACCGTGGACCTTAGCCAAAAAACCAGAGCAGCGCCCCTATCTGAATAACTGCCTCTATCACATTGCTGTCACATTAGGAGCACTCATCCAGCCGCTATATCCGGTCATGCCGCACACGATTTCCAACATGGCACGACAGCTAGGCTTAGAACCCCAGGATAAGGAAAGATCTCTTCTCTGGAAAGATCCCTATCAACTCCCTGGAACCAGGATAGAGAAAGCGGCAGCGCTATTCCCACGCATCGAATCAAAACCACAAGGAGCTACACCTGTGAGTGACGCACCAGCACCTCCACAACCAACGACACCGGCACCAGTGGCTGCACCAACACCTGCGACACCCGCCCCTGCAGCGCCGCCGCAGATCACCATCGACGAGTTCATGAAGATTCAGCTGAAGACGGCCAAGGTGCTGAGCGCGGAGCGCGTGCCGAAATCTGAAAAGCTGCTCAAGCTGCAAGTGTCGCTCGGCACGGAACAACGGCAGATCGTCGCGGGCATCGGCAAGAAGTACGAACCGGACCAGCTGGTGGGTAAGACCATCGTGATCGTGGCCAACCTGAAGCCGGCGAAACTGATGGGCATCGAATCGCAAGGGATGGTGCTGGCCGCCGGTGACAGCGACGTGCGCGGTCTTGCCACCATTCTGGAAGACGTCGAGCCCGGCACCAAAGTGAAATGAGTCCGGCCGGCACAACGCTGTTCCTGACTCTGCTGTCCTGCCTTTTCTTTCCTTCACACGGCTTCTCCGGCCCGGTTGCCTTAGATCCTCCGCCTCACTTACGACTAAACGAACCACAACCGACCAAGATCATTGTGCGAGTCGTGTCCCATGGGTCGATGGTGTTGGGGCGTGACGTCGGCGGTGCCCGCGTCACGATTACGGATGTGGCCAGCGGAGAGGTCCTTGCCACCGGCATCCAGCAGGGCGAAGCCGGCGACCAGAATCAAATCATGCGCACACCACGCATGATGGACGAGCCGCAGTACAGCACCCGCGCCTCCGCCTCGTTTACCACAATGTTGAATCTCCCTCACCCAACGCTCGTAGACATTGCCGCAGAAGGTCCCTTGGCCTATCCCGCAGCAGCCCAGCGCGCAAGCCAGCGGGTCTGGCTCATCCCAGGACAGGATATGACCAACGACGGCATCGTGCTCGCCTTGTACGGATACATCGTGCAGATCGAGCATCCCACGCCACATGAGCCCCTCATCACTCGGGACGACGTCATATTACGCGCGTCGGTCCGCACCCTATCCGGTTCACTGGTACGGCCTTACGGAGACTGGGACTCCAGAAAGATCCACATCTATGGCGAAGTGCTGATCGGCAATCGCGTCCACGAGCGATTGCAGATGTTCTACAGCGGCCGGAACGCCGAATTTGAAGCTCCGTTCTTCGTCCCGCTCCTCAACGACGCGCCGGAAGGCATCACCCTGCGTGTTATTGCCGCTGACCCGGCCGGCGGCAATTTCGGCATCGGCGAAGCCATGTTTCCCGTGCTCAGCGAACGCCGGCCTTCAAGAAATCATTGACCGCGCTTTTCTGCTCGACTTGCTCAGAGCCTTGCCCCAAGCCACGGAGCATGCGAAACTAACTCATGACTGCGCTCGGCTCCTTCGAACATCTGCGCTCGCGTCTGTACCTCGCGTTGGTCTTGAACGGCCTCATCATCGCCGGGGAATTTATCGGCGGTATGCTCTTGGACAGTATCGGGCTCATGAGCGACGCCGGCCATAATTTCGTCGACCAAGGCGCGCTGTTTCTGGCGCTCTACGCCCATCTCATTACCAGACGGCCGTCGAGCGAAACCCGCACCTTTGGCTATCACCGTGCCGGTGTCATTGCGGCATTTCTCAACTCATTCATCCTGCTGGTGACCGCCCTTGGCATTACGATCATCGCCGTACAAAGACTCTGGCAGCCGGTCCCCGTGGACGGCGGATGGATCATGGGAATCGCAGCGGGAAGCTTCGCGGCTAATCTGAGCATCGCACTGCTGCTCCAGCACGGTGCGAAAGACGATCTCAACATCCGCAGCGCCTTTTGGCATATGCTGGGTGATGCATGGGTGTCGTTGGGAGTCGTCATCAGCGGCGGCGCGATCCTCCTGACAGGCTGGACCATTTTCGATCCGCTCGTCAGCATCCTCGTCGTGGGCGCCATTGCATATGGCGCGTGGCCGATGTTCAAGGAATCCCTTGACGTCCTGCTGGAATCCACGCCTCCGACGATCAGTGCCTCGCATGTCGCCGCGACCGTTGAATCGATTCCCGGCGTGAAGAACGTCCACGATCTCCATATTTGGGCTGTGGAACCGCGTCTGGTCATGCTCACCGCCCACGTCATGATCGACCGGACCGACTCCTCTCTGGACCTGCTGCACGTGATCCAAACCCGCATTACCGCGGAGTTCGGCATCAAACACATGACCATCCAGCTGGAAACCGAGTGCTGTGAACACGACGACATCCATTGCGATCTCCGCAAACTGGCCGACCACCATCACGAAACCGGCATGTTTGCGCACCACCATTGATCTTTCCAGCGGCCGGCTCTCTCAGTAGAATATGCCGTTCGGCTCTCTACGAGCCTTTATCTCAACTGGACTAGACCATGCCTGTTCCCTTTTATCTGCTTTGCGGATCGCTCGGTGCCGGCAAGACGACACTGCTGATGCGGCTGCTGGGATATTGGAAGAACCAGGGCCTTCGCGCAGGAGTGCTGATGAACGAAGCGGGCGAGGTGAGCATCGACGGTCCTCGCGCGGGGACAATCGCCGAGCAAGTCATGAACCTGGCAGGCGGCTGTGTCTGCTGCGACACAAAAGAAGATCTGTCGTGGGGGATCGCGCAGCTGGTCAACGATGCCGCCTCCGATGTGGTCATTATCGAATGTTCAGGACTGGCCGATCCGGCCGAGGTCATCGACGCCGTGACCGATCTCTTCACCGCCCGGCTCGCTACGCTGGAGCGAGTGATCGCCCTGCTCCATCCCATCGCCAGTGAGACCAGCCCCTCCAGCCAATACGTCACGACGCAAGCCATTCGCTGCGCGGACGAACTCATCCTCAATAAACAAGACCTCTATGTGCCGGGCCATTGGGAAGGCTTCAAAAGTGGGATCGTGAAGCACAACCCCTATGCCCGCATCTGGGAAACCACCCACGCGCGCATCGATGCGGCCGCCTTGCTTGCGCCGATCGTGACACGACCACACCCGGCAAAGACGAATGTGGTGTTCGGCGGACCTCACCCAGTGAGCCCTCACAAACGGGCAGACTACCATCCTATCGCCACAACCGTGAAACTTCCCGCACCGCTCAACCGGCAACGGTTCGAAGCCTGGACTCAATCGCTCCCAAAAGAACTTGAACGGGCAAAGGGATATTTCCGGTTTATTCAGGAGCCGGAGTTGCAAGAATTTCAATATGCGCCGCCGGGACATCCGACGACTGCTCCTGTCATGCTGTTGGATGAGCCTGAACCAGCGGTTGTGCTGATTGGCCGGGGCTATGATGTCGAAACATTGGAAAGAAGTTTGCTGGGCTGTGCCGAAGCACGGTAGAACGTGCCCGGACCGCTAGGAGGAACTGGCCCCCGCTTCGTTCATCGGCTTGGAGACCGCCGGTGCCGGCTTTTTTCTGAAGACCGACCACTGCAACAAAAACCACGCGGCGCCCCCGCCGATTGCTCCGCCGATCAGCCAACCTCCGAGGACATCCGTCACATAGTGTGCCCCCACGTACACGCGGGCGAGCCCAACCAGAGCGACAAGCGGCCAACTGACCCATCCGGATCGTGGATACAGCACCTGAATGAACGCGGCTGCCGCCGCCGTATTGATGGCGTGGTTCGACGGAAAGCTGAAGAGCCCACCGCAGCCGCCAGGTTCAACGATAATCGCTTGGCTCAGTGCACGGCAGGGCCTGACCCGCTCAAAGACCCATTTGAGCTGCCCCCCCAAGAAATCCGAGAGACCAACCGCACCAGCCAGCGCCGGCCCCCCCAGCAACGCTTCCCAATGTTTCGCCCAAATCCAATATCCAATGAGAAGCGCCCCTGGCACATATAAGGTGCTACGGTTTCCAACCAGGAGAAAGAATTGGTCGACGACCGATGACCGGCCGGCGAGTCCGTTGATGGCGAAGAAGAGGGATTCGTCCACACTCATGTGTGAGACGATAAAGCGTCACCCGTCATTCGTCAACCGGTAAGCAAACTCTTTCGGAGCTTGTATCGAATGGCCAATGACGATTGACGCTGCTTAGCGTGTCCTAAAATGGATGCGGACGGTCAACTCGCCGTCGATAGGATCGTCCCCTTTCATCTGAGGATCGAATGTCCATTTTCCGAGCGCCGTCATTCCAGCCTTCGTCAGTTCCCGATGCTTGCAGGGCTCGAGCACGACGACGGTCACCTTGGCCTCCTTGGAGACCAGCACGCGAGCCTTCATCCAATCGTCCAATTCCTGGCCTTCAAGCGCAGTCGGGATCGCCGGCCAGGGTGTCGACTTAGCCACCGGCCCCTCTTGCTGATCTTTGTTAAGCGGCAAACCGTGAACGTGCACCTCCGGCAACTCAAGCACATCCTCTTCGTGGTCGCTCTCGTGTGTGGCGTCATCCCCCACCACGGCAAACGCAGCGGCAGGACTCAGCAAGACGGCGAGTACGCCGACCGGTAGTATGTGTCTGCCGATGAAATACATCGTCTCCTTCAATGACGCCATCCGAACCCTCCATATATCAGAAGAACCATTGCCCGCGAAAGAAAAAGGACCGCGGCATCCCGGCATGAGACACACCGAGGCCGATACTGCCCTCTCCAGAATTAATAAAGTACTTTTGGTCCAGCGCATTCACGATATCGAATCCCAGCACGAATTTTTGCCCGTGCCAAGGCAACGGAATGACATGGCTGATCGAAAAGTTATAGATCGTGTACGACGGGCTATGAGTAGAGTTCGTCTTGGC
>DASUMN010000150.1:0-14812 GCA_036277675.1 Nitrospira sp.
TGCAGATATTGTCCACAACCAGCCCACCACCGTGGTGAAACAAGAGCATCCCACTGAGCATGTTGGCTTCGCAGAGATTGCGCACGATGTCCGGGCGGCTGCCTGAATCGCGGACGGCAATTCCGAAGTGATGGTTCTCGATACAACGATTCTGCGCCACACGTGGTTGGGCCCCGGCAAAGACGAAAATACCCGATTCTCGATTGCGGCACACTTCATTCTCCACAAAGGCAACCCGACATTCGGGCCCATACAACACCACGCCGGACAGAATTCCTTCCATCGCTCGGCACTGGGTGATCACACATGTCGAATCAAGCACGTTGATTGCGGAGTGTTGATCGCTGCCGACATAGCGGAATGTGATGCCGGAGATACGACCGGCCGAGACCCGCTGTAAATACAGCGGCCCTCCGCGCCGGCTGAAGATGTGCACTGAGTCGCGTCCCGCGCCGACTAACCAAACCGGCCGCTCGCTCACAAATACTTTGTCCTCATAAATCCCTGGGCGAACGTAGACCTGGTCCCGGTCGCCCGCCTCTTTGAGCGCGGCACTGGGGCTCGGATAACACCGAGTGTCCCCGGCATCAACGATCAACGTGCGACCCCCACGCGGATTCTCCAGCCCTGACTCCAATTCTCCGCTCATTCAATGCTCCTCCCAAGGCCTTTTTATCGTACAAATCTGTCTTTTGCTCGTTGAGCCGTGTGAGAAATACCGCACATGGACAGTCTTTTCGCCTGATAACATATTGGTTTCTATGGTGTTTGTTGACTGCAACCGCATCCCCTGTGGCATAGCGATTGCGTAAACAGACTCTGGACTCCTTGCCGAATCGCTATGGAGGCACGTCTATGAGACTGTACGCAATCGGCATCTCGCTTGTTCTCTCGACTCTCTTATCCGCTAGCCTATCTTTCGCCGCTCCCAAACACACGCACGACACGTCTCGGCGACTGTATGATCGAATCATGACCGAATTCAAGCATCGCGAATACGAAGCCGCGCTGGCGGGATTTCGCCTCTTCATGGAGATCCACAGCCAATCAGCCTTGGCGGCCAATGCCCAATATTGGATCGGGGAATGCCAGTACCACATGGGGCGCTACAAGGAGGCGCTCAACTCGTTCTATAACGTCGTCATGAATTACCCTTTGAGTCCGAAGACGGCCGCGTCCACGCTCAAGCTTGGCCAAACCTACACCAAACTCGGGGATCATGATAACGCGCGCGTCATGTTCGATCGCGTCGTCGACCAGTACCCGGCCAGCTCTGAAGCGGAGCTGGCCCGTAAGGCCATTGAACTAACGGCCGGGATGTATGAACAGGACGACGGACAATCGGACTAGACCGCGACTCTGCGAAGAGTAGGGCTCCTCAAGAGGAAATTCACTCGTCTGCCTCCAAACCGAGGAGCGCCGTGAGTTCGGGAATCGTGTAGGACTTCTTCGACCGCACCAGCACCAACTTGATCCCTGCCGCGTCCAAGATGGATTCGATGACACGCTGACGCTCCACGGCAGAGGGATCAAGAGACGCGTCGTCTATTTGCACCACTTGTTCAACATGCCGAGTGCCCGGATGGATCAGCGCAAAGTCGGCTCGTTTGAGCGCCAGGTGATTCAACAGTTTTGATCGAGCTTTCTCCGGCGTTTCAACGGACACACACGACCAGAGGGGAATCTGCGCAAGAATCAGATAGCGGTCTTGGACCGCCATCTGCAAAAGATTGTAGAGGGAGAGCTCCGTCTCCGTAAAAACAGTATCCGATGTGACGATCGTGTTGGGGGGAAGATAAAAGGCTTCCGGTGCCTCGGGTTTCTTGTGAAACACCGGGAGGAACCACCACAGGGCCGTCAGGACCACAGCCGCAATGATCAGCACGGCTTCCATCAGACGCTCTACTTCTGTCCTTGAAGCGATCGGATCCTGGCAAGCCACCCAGGACCGCTCGGAACAATACAGCCCAACACCGACGGGTGAGACGCGCCGGTGACAGAGGGAACGTTTCCGTACTGCTCCGTTGCGGTTTGATACGCCAACACGGCAAAGGCCACGGCCTCAAGAGCCTTGCTGTCCCACCCATGTGACTCGAACGTGCTCACCGGTACCGGGGTGAAGACCTCCGCGAGATGCCGCATGACGGCACGATTCCGGACGCCGCCGCCGCCGACGATCACTTCATCGAGTCCACCGTGAATCCAGCGCCTGGCCGTGCCCACGGCTTCAGCCGTCCATCGGCTGCACGTCGCCAGAAGATCCTCGATCGCCAGCTGCTGGGCCTGCTGCATCCCCATCAACTCGTCGAGCATCTTCGCTCCAAAGGCTTCCCGTCCCGTCGATTTCGGCGGAGCTTGGGACAAGTATGGATGGGCGAGCAGCTTGGCCAACAATCGCCCATCCACCTTCCCGCGTCCGGCTAATCGCCCCTCACGATCCATCACCATTCGCCCATTCGTGGTCCGAGCCATCAATCCATCCAACACCATGTTAGCCGGTCCCGTGTCGAACGCGACCAACCCTTTGACTCCCGATCCTCGCGGAAGATGGGTGACGTTGCTGATACCACCGAGATTCACAATGAGCCGCGCGCGACGCGGGTGGCGGAAGAGCAGGGCATGGACTCCGGGCGTCAGTGGCGCGCCCTGCCCGCCCGCGGCAATGTCACGGGGGCGAAAGTTGGCGACCGTCGTGATTCCAGTCCGTTCGGCGATGACAGCCGGCTCGGCAATTTGGAGCGTCGAACGAATGGCACCGACGCCGGAATCCTTGATGCCATACGGCAAATGTTGCACGGTTTGGCCGTGTGAACCGATCAAATCGATGTCTTTCGGATGCAACTTCGCGGCTCGAATCACACCCAACGCAGCATTGGCAAACCACTCGCCCAGGAGCGCGTTCAGGTGGCACAATTCAGACACCGTTCCGGACACCGATGCGGATAGGATGCGCTGCTGGAGGGAACGCGGATACGGCAGCGGATGAAAGGCGACCATTTCGACGTGTACGCTGGATTTGCGACGTCCGATCTCGACCAGCGCTGCATCGACACCGTCGCCGGACGTTCCAGACATTAACCCGATAACTTTCATCGTGAGGCCATCCTTTCATCTCCACCGCGCGAGCCTGGTGCTCGGGTGTGCTACGCTAATCGAAGTCGGGCTGCCGGTCAAGCGAATCACGACCGATGGCAAGACCACGCGTCAGCACTCGCGTTGACTTCCCTGGATACGCAGTGGTACGGTCCGCGCCCATGCTTCAGGGTTTCCGTAACACATACGTAATCATCCCGCTGTTTCTTGCGATCCTCGCCGGCTTGTCGTTATGCCCCACGAGGGCGGATGCCCAAAATCCGATCAACGTGGTCGTGACCATTCCCGTCTTGAAAGATCTCACGGAGCAAGTCGGGCGTTCTCATGTGCGCGTGCAATCCTTGTTGAGCGGCTATGAAAACGAGCATACCTATTCGCCGAAGCCGTCCGACCTCGTTGCGGTACGAAAGGCTCACCTCTTGTTTGAAGTCGGTATCGGACTGGAGGTGTGGGTCGCCTCGCTGGTGAAGACGGCCGGCAGCCCGTCGTTGCGAGTCGTCACGACGTCTCAGGGTATCGGTGTGATCCATGATGACACGGGCCATCGGCATGGACCACACGAGGATGAGACTGCTGGCGGAGCAACTGGGAACCCCCATATCTGGCTGGACCCCGACAACGCCGTCATCATGTTGCGCCATATTGCCGAGGCCTTGATTCAGATCGATCCTGCCCACACAGACGAGTACCGCCACAACTTGGCAACCTATCTTCATCAATTGGATCTGCTGCGAACCGAACTGTCCCGGAGAGTCCAATCGCTCCCGGATCGTCGCTTCATTGCCCACCACCCGGCCTGGCCCTATTTCGCGAGACACTTTGGCTTTGAGATTGCTGGAACGATTCAGATGCAGTCGGGTGCAGAGTCGTCGGCCCTGCACCTGCAGTCGTTGATCGCGACGATCAAGAGAGACCGCATCGCCGTCATCGTCTCGGAAATCCAGCTCAGCCAGCGGCTCCCCTCGCTCCTCGCGAAGGAGACCCACGCTCGGGTCGTCGTGTTGACCACCCTGCCAGGAGGCCTGCCTGGCACAGAGACCTACCTCGACATGCTCCGCTATAATGTGGTCCAATTGGCCGACGCCCTGAGCCAGGCCTAACAGCCTTGAGTGTCCATCTCTGCCTGAATCGCCGGAAGGATTACCGACGCCGTGCTCTTAGATCGACAAGAACCGATCATTCGGTTTGAGCGCGCCTCGTTTGGATTTCCCGGCGTCATGGCGCTCCAGGATATTTCTCTCACCATTCATGACGGTGAGTTCGTCGGGGTCATCGGCCCCAATGGATCGGGGAAAACCACACTCTGTCGCGCGGTCTTGGGGCTGATGGCACCCATTGAGGGCCATCTGCATATATTCGACTGCGCCTGCGAAGAGTTACGATGCCACCATCGCGCCAAGATCGGCTATCTGCCGCAGAAAGGCGTCGTCGATCGCAATTTCCCGGTGACGGTACTCGAAGCCGTCATGATGGGCCGTTACGGCGCGTTAGGTCTGTTCAGACGTCCAGATGCCAAGGATCGGAAGATCGCGATAGACGCGCTCGCCCATGTGTCCATGGACGGACATCAGGACACCGCTCTGGGGCACCTGTCCGGAGGCCAGCAGCAACGGGTATTTATTGCGCGGGCACTGGCGCAGCAGCCGAAAGTCCTCTTGCTGGACGAACCGACGACCGGACTCGATATCACAACCCAGCACAACGTCATCGAATTGGTTCAACAACTGCACGAAGAACTGAAATTGACCGTGCTCCTCATTACCCATGACATCAATATGATCAGGTCTCGCGTGGATCGACTGGTGCTGCTTAAAACCAAACTCTACGCCGCCGCTCCTCCGGCTGACGTTCTCAAACCCGAGATTCTCCGCGAAGTGTACGGGAAAGACCTCGTCATCACCGAGAAGGACCTTGTCATCGTCGAGGACTATCACCATCATCACTGACTGAGTGATTCGTTTCCATGCTTGACCTCTTCACCTACGATTTCATGCAACGGTCCTTGCTCGCAGCCGCCATGGTCGGGGGACTCTGCTCGGTCATCGGCGTATTCGTCGTGTTGCGCGGACTCGCATTCGTCGGCGCCGGCACGTCGCATGCCGCTTTTGCCGGTGTCGCGCTGGGCTACCTGATAGGCTGGCCGCCGCTGTTCTTGGCGATTGTCTTCGGCCTTGCGACGGTATGGACCACAGGGTGGGTCGAAGAGAAAGGCAGGATGAAACTGGATGTCTCCATCGGCATTTTGTACACCGCGACGATGGCGCTTGCGATTCTGTTCATCGGCCTGATGAAGAACTACAACGCGGAGGTCTACGGTTACTTATTCGGCAGCGTCCTTTCGGTGACCGATGAGGAACTGCTCGTGATCGGTGGACTGACCGTGCTCGTGCTTGGCCTCATCCTGCTGTTTTCCAAAGAACTGTACTTTATCGCGTTTGATCAAGAGATGGCCGAAGCCTCCGGAGTCCCGGCGCGCCTGATGTTCTTTCTCCTGTTGACCCTCGTCGCCCTCACGGTGGTCGTGTCATTGAAGACCGTCGGCGCGATTTTGGTATTCGCCATGATCCTGATTCCGGCTTCGACTGCCTATCAGCTGACCCACAGTCTTAAGACCCTCACCCTCTACTCGATGACAATCGGCGTCGCGACGGCCGTAGGCGGTGTCATCATCTCGGCAGTCTGTGACCTTCCCTCCGGGCCGGCCATCGTCCTCTTAGCCACGGCGCTGTTTTTTTGCGCGGTCTTTCTCTCACCAAAGCGAATGAACCGTTCCTCTCCTGCACACTCGCACTAGTCAGCCGAGAGTGCTCAGATGAGTTTCACACTCATCCCTGCCTCACGACATGAGACGTGCCGATTGATCTAGATACGTTATTGCCATATGATGAATTCACACTTGGACTACCACAAGAGGAGGAGTTTTATGCCTTACCGATCCGTACGATTATGGCTGCTTGCACTACTCGTTCTGTGTCTCAGCGGCCTTTCCTTTTCGACTGTCGCGTCCGCTGAAGAAGTGAAACCACAGTTTGGCGGCATTGAAGCCGGAAAGTGGGTGCTGGGAATTCGAGCCGGGTTTACGCCGCTGACGCAACAACTCTCTGACAACACATCGACATCGATCGGACCGCTTGTCAATTTTCAAGGCCTCTACAGCGTTAACACCTGGTTCTTGGCCGGGTTGATGGTTGAATGGGAACGGCATGGAGTGAGCAGGGAGCGGCCTGACGTAGATCTCGGACACCAAGACACCGTCTCGGTGCTTCCCACGATAGAGATCCGTCCAGTTAAATTCGGCCAGATCACCCCATATGTGAATATGAGCTTCGGCGTGAACGTCAACAGTTTCGGAGAAGACACAGCCCTACGCATCAGCCCCAGTAACACCTTTGCATGGCGGTTAGGCTGGGGAGCCGATTACCGGCTCAACGAACGGGTCGCTCTCAACGCAGAATGGGCCTACAAGCGGAACGATGGCCACGCTCACACCAACGCCAGCCGCATCGACGATTGGAACGCCTCCTCGTTCGGGTTTCTCTTCGGCGCGAAGCTGTTTTTCTAGGTTTCTTGAACCATGCCTCACCTGTGCTCGACATGGGTGAGGCAGGCCTGACCAGATTCGGTCATTCCGCGCGGGCCTGCTTGCTCCGGCTCCAGACCATCCCAGTCTGTTCCTTTGAGCTGAACCCCAGTTTTTCGTAAAACCCTGGACGTCTGGTGCAGAGCCAGAACAATTCCACTTTATTGAGCCGTGGGTGGTTCAAAATGCGTTGAACGAGTTCCGTGCCGATGCCTTGCTTTTGATAGGTCTTATCGACGATCACGTCCCAAATGGTCGCACGATAGACAAAATCCGTGAGGACGCGGCCGAACCCCACCAAGCGATCACCGTCCCAAGCACACAGCACCACGTCGCTATGGTCCAGCATCGCTTTGGCATCTTCCAACGTTCGATTCTTCGCCCAGGGAGCTTGGTGGAACAGCCGAAGGAGCTGAGACGCATCAAGATTGGTCGCATCGGAAATTATCACGGCGGACTTGAGCGTGGGAGGCATCTTGTACTAAATTATTCTCCGTGTAGAGAAAGTCTCTACGCGAAGTGTACGAGGAAAATCATGTCAACACAAGTCCGTAGTTGCCCCAAATGCTTCCAACTCATGTGGCTGAAGCCCGACCAGTATGAATCCGTGAACGAAACCACGGTTCGCGCACAATGCCCTCACTGCCGTTCCACCGTTCGTTTTAGTTTGGTCTCTGAGGGCGCGAATGCTACTGGACCCAAGATGGGACATTGAACGGTGAGGGGTACGGCGTGAGGAGTGATACGCCTCACCAATCTTTTATCGGTTATAGACTGCGCCCGGCTTCATCCAACTCCGGCTTGTTGCCGGGCAGAATCTTGCGCAGCACTGTTCGGTATTCACTGATTCGCTTCTCATCGATCCGTCCCACCGCGATTTCCTTATCGCAGCTCATCCGTTCCAATTGATCGAGCACAGCCAGGAGGGGTTGAACCGCTCCCAGTAATCGACCTGCCTCAAAGGCTTCGAGGGATTCGATTAACCCTTGATTCAGATTCTTGTACGCAGTCCTGGCGCTCTGTGCCCGGACTCGTGACACACACTCTTCGTACGCATCGACGGTTTCAAGCGTGGGTTTGACACCGGTCGGGACCGCCGACAGATACACGACGGGTGGCAGTGTGGCGGCATATTGTTTGAGTTGCGAGGCCATCGCTCCGATGACGTCGAGCATATCAGCTGTCTGCATAGAACCCGTCTTGTCGCAACGTCAAAGAGGTTTGGATTCGGGCCCACCATGGGATACGCCTTCGAGAGTCCGGGAGACCATTTCCATGTCTAAGGGAAACGGCTTGGTAAACTCCTGCACCTCGTTGGTGATCGGATGTTGAAACCCCAAGGTTCTTGCGTGAAGCATCACACGTGGAATCTCAATCTGTTCGATCGTGCACACTTTGCGGCCTCCGTAGGTCTGATCTCCCAGAATGGGATGGCCTAATGACGTGAGATGCACTCTCAGCTGGTGGGTACGCCCTGTGCGCGGATAGAGGAGGACATGGGCCGCCAATTTGCCGTATCGTTGATCCACGTGGTACTCCGTCACGGACTCCTTGGGCCGAGACGTTCGGGCTGAGAACTTTTTGCGCTCTTTTGAATCCCGGCCGATCGCCAACTCGATCACACCCCGGCCTTTCTTTGGCACGCCATAGACCAAGGCCTCATACACACGGGTAATGGTGTGATGCTTGAATTGAGCTGCCAAGTGCCGATGCGCGTGATCTGTCTTGGCAATGACCATCACGCCTGACGTGTCCTTGTCCAGGCGATGGACAAGACCTGGACGTTCCTTTCCCCCGATCGTTGAGACTGTTCCCCCTGAAGTTTGAAAATGGTGAAGCAAGGCGTTGACCAGGGTACCGGTCCAATTACCCGGCGCCGGATGCACGACAATTCCAGCCGGCTTGTTCAAGACCAAGAGGTAGTCATCCTCGAAGAGGACTTCGAGAGGGATGGCCTCTCCTTTGAGGGCAAGCGGCTCCGGCTTTGGGACATCCATCGTGATCTTGTCGCCGGGCCGGATCTTCTGGCTGGGTTTCACCACTTCATCGTTGACGCGGATGCGGCCGAGTTCGATCAACCGTTGCAAGGCGGATCGCGAGATGTCCCGCTCGCGATTGACGAGAAACACGTCCAATCGCTTCGGTTGCTCTCCGGACGTGATAACGAATTCTGTTATCATGGATACGACCCACGCTACTAAAGAGCTCCCTTCAAATGCAATCATGATTGTCGATGGTTTGCTTCTTTCGTGACAGAGGGCCATGATGAAACGGGAAGGCCGGTCCGTTCAGCCCGAGGAATGATTTCAAAGCGGCGCGTCGGTTTCTCCCTCGACGTAGCCGTTGAAGCCAGCGAGGTGTTTTGGTAGGGTGAGTGCCCCCCACGGAGTAACTCACATGAGCTTACGATTTTCGCATTACGACCCGGAAGGATTCTACGACGAGCTGTATGAGGGGAAAGGCCAACCACGCCCCGGAAGCACCCTCCTGCTGAAGAAGCTTGCAGCACTGCCGGAAGGAGAACTGAAAAAGCGTCAGGAAGCGGCGGAGCGCGTCATTCTCAACATGGGGATGACGTTCGGAGTCTATGGAACCGATGACGGGCATGAGCAGATATTTCCTTTCGATATCGTGCCGCGGATTGTCTCGGCATCGGATTGGGAGCACATCGAATCTGGGCTTCGACAACGCATGCGTGCATTAAATCTGTTCATCGACGATGTGTACCACGATCAAAAGATCCTCAAGGACGGGGTGATCCCCGGCGATCTGATTTATTCCAGCAAAGGCTTCTTGCAGCCCTGCATCGGTCTCAACCCACCGCGACGCATCTGGTGCCACATTGCCGGGATCGACCTGGTCCGAATCAGCGATGGACAATACTATGTCCTTGAAGACAACACTCGTTGCCCGTCCGGAGTGGCCTATGTGTTGGAGGCCAGACAGGTCATTAAACGGACGTTCCCTGAGCTGTTCGACACCTATCGTGTACGGCCGGTGGACGGTTATCCGAGCCAACTTTTGGAAACCCTTCGGTCCCTTTCAGATTTGCCTGATCCGACCGTCGTGATCCTCACACCGGGCATTTTTAATTCCGCCTATTACGAACATTCCCTGCTCGCCCAAAAGATGGGAGTGGAACTGGTCGAAGCCTCCGATCTCGGAGTTATGGATGGCTACGTCCACATGCGTACCACCAAAGGATCTCAGCGCGTGGACGTCATCTACCGACGAATTAACGACGACTATTTGGACCCGCTGGCGTTTCGTCGCGATTCCGTTCTTGGAGTCCCCGGGCTGATGGACTCCTACAAGAGGGGCAGGGTGGCGCTCGCCAATGCGCCCGGCACGGGCGTGTCGGACGATAAAGCCATCTATGCCTATGTCCCGAAGATCATCAACTATTACTTGGCAGAGGAGCCCATTCTCCCGAACATCCCCACCTATGTCTGTTCGGATAGACGGGATCGGACCTATGTCCTGGATCATTTGGATCAGCTGGTCGTGAAGGCGACCAACGAAGCCGGTGGGTATGGAATGATGATCGGTCCTCACGCCTCGAAGGAGGAGCGTGAAGACTGTGCGCGTCGCATCGAGGCAGACCCGCGCAACTACATTGCCCAACCAACCCTCGCGCTTTCGCGCGTGCCCACCTTGGTGGAGGATCATCTGGAAGGACGTCACGTTGACCTCCGGCCATACGTTTTGTATGGCCGTGATCTGCACGTCTTGCCGGGAGGCATGACGCGTGTGGCGTTGCGAAAAGGATCTCTTGTGGTGAACTCCTCTCAAGGCGGAGGCAATAAAGACACATGGGTGCTTTCATGAGCAAGCGGGATACCCGCAACGATCGGTCAGCTGGTCAACAGGCAGGGCCCGGTCAACGATGCTGAGCCGAGTCGCCAGTTCCATCTATTGGTTGAACCGCTACATCGAACGAGCGGAAAACTATGCCAGATTCATCGAGGTGAACTTGAACCTCAGTCTCGATCTTCCCAGGGGCACTACCGAACAGTGGGAACCGTTGGTGGCCACGACGGGAGATCATGAAAGTTTTACCGATCGCTATGGAAAGGCGACGAAAGAAACCGTGATCCAGTTTCTCGTGGCCGACGCCGCCAATCCCAATTCGATTCTGTCCTGTCTGGGGGCGGCACGTGAAAATGCGCGGTCGGTCCGAGAGGTCATTTCAACCGATATGTGGGAGCAGGTGAACCGCTTTTACCTCATGGTGAAAGACGCCGTCTCGAAAGGCTTGTCCAGCCAGAATCTCCACCCGTTTTTGGCGGATGTGAAAGCGAACTCCCATCTTTTTCTGGGTATTACCGATGCCACCATGTCGCACGGGGAAGGCTGGCATTTTGCCAGACTCGGCCGGCTGCTGGAACGAGCCGACAAGACCTCCCGCATTCTCGACGTCAAATATTTCATGTTGCTCCCGACCGTCGCTGAAGTCGGCACGCCCTTCGAGATCATTCAGTGGTCCGCATTGTTGAAATCCGCCAGCGCCCTCGAGATGTACTACAAACGTTTTGGCCGCATCTCACCGGACGATGTCGCGGCGTTCCTGATTCTCGACTCCACGTTTCCCCGAGCGATCCGGTACTGTCTTATTAAGAGCGAAGATTCCTTGCACGCCATCTCCGGATCTGAACACGGGTCTTATCAGAACCAAGCCGAGAAGCGGCTCGGACGGTTGCGCGCCGAGTTGGACTTTGGTGATCTGGAGGATTGCGTGACCAGCGGACTGCATGAATTCCTGGATCAGTTTCAAGCGCAGGTCAATCGCGTGGGAGACGCCATTTCTGAAACGTTTTTCACTCCTCGTCCAATTCACAGCACAGTCACAGGAGCGGAGGCACAATGACATTTTGTCTGGGCATGAAAGTCGAAGACGGCTTGATCGGCATTGCCGACACACGAGTGACCACCGGAGCCGAGTGCATTACGGCCAGGAAAGTCTCGATTCATCAGCACGGCCGCCACTCGATGTTTCTCATGACATCGGGTTTGCGCTCCGTACGGGACAAAGCCGTCACCTACTTCGATGAAGCGATCAACGAAGTCGATCAGACCTTCGACAAGCTGTTTAAGGCCGTCAATGTGTTAGCGGCACAGATTCGCCGCGTGGCGGAGGAAGACAAGTACGCCCTCAGTAACGCCGGCCTCATATTCAACCTTCATGCGCTGGTAGGTGGGCAACTTGAAAACGACCCGGAGCACAAGCTTTTTCTTATTTACCCTCAAGGTAATTGGGTAGAGGTCAGCGAGGGGACGCCTTACTGCATCATCGGTGAGACCGGCTATGGGAAACCACTGCTTGACCGCGTATTGCGATACGACTCCAGTATGGATTTGGCTATGAAGGTAGGCTTTCTCGCCTTTGACGCCACCCGCACGAGCTCGACGAGCGTCGAATACCCCCTTGATGTCGTGCTCTATCGCCACGATACCTTCGATATCATCGAGCACCGCTTCCAGAAAGAAGACCTCGCTGAGATTTCAGCATGGTGGCAGTCCCGCATTTGCGAATCGGTGGAGAAGTTACCGTCGACGTGGATCGATCGCATGCTCGACTCGCTTCCTCATGAATCGAGATCCTCCGTCAAGAACTCCCTCCCTCCATTTTCGTGAGAGGATCAACCGGGTCACCGCATAATCTATCCAGGCACTTTGCCTTAAGAGAACAGCAAACTCTGCTCTCACACAATCTACGCCATTAATCTTGTACTGTCCCCTCGGCCAATGGAGCCTGGATCGTGGCACAGCTTCTGAGAGCTGAATGATTGAACCGCGTGTGGACGAAGGCGTATGATGACGTATCTTATGGTACCGCAGACACGCTGCTTCATAGGGGCAAGGAGACTGCGGCCATGCTTTCAGTACCTTCCCATGAGTGGTTTTGTTTTGAGCATGCCGCCAGTAGCTCTTGCATCCTGATCGATCTTCATAATTCTTTTGGTTCCTCCAATCCTCTCACGACTTGTCTCGTGCTGATCCTGCGATTATTCCGATCCGTCCGTTTCCATCAGCGACGACTCATCTTTCTGATCACAACGCAATGCATCTGCTCGCGAGGTGTATCTCGCCAGGTGATCCATCCGCGCGCGTAACAGGGAGGTAGCTATGACGTCCTCCAAGAAATGGCTGTGGACAGCCGCTCTGCTGAGTTTGGCAGTAGGAAGTGTCACGGTTTTGTGGCCGGCTCGTGCTGTGCCTGAATCCACATCGATCAACCTTCCGATCGAGACTGTGGCCGATTACATCCACGCTGTCATCGAGGCGGACCGGGATGTGTATACCAGACATGTGGTAGAACGCATGCAATCAAAAGGGATTGTCGTCGCATCGGAAAACTGGGAGGAGATGAATACGCTGCCCCTACCCGCCCAATTCCTGTTGGAGTCTGGTCGGCAGTACGGCAAGAAAGGTCTCGGGGTGCAGTATCGGCTGATCAGCTTGTGGCCGATCAATAAACGCAACATCGCGACCAACGCGCTTGAAAGCATCGGGCTCGGCACCATCCTGACCCATCCCAACCGGCCCTACACCGGGGTGACGAGGGTGGCTGAGAAGCGGTATTTTGAAGCCGTGTACGCCGATCTGGCCGTCACGCAGGCTTGTATCGGCTGTCACAATACCCATCCCGACAGTCCGAAGCGAGACTTCAAGCTCAATGATGTGATGGGTGCAATCGTAATCAGTATTCAGTTGCCGCAGTAGCCAGTCAGCGGCGCTCTACTAGCTGAGCCACTGAACGGTCTGGGGCGCTCTGGCGTTGGCTAATCGGCGTTTGAAAGGGTACGGAGAGAGTCGAAACTCTAGGCGTGGCCGGTTTTGTGGGCGCGTTCGGCGATTTTCTTGCGCAGGCGGGCCTTTTCGAGGCTGATCTGGGCTTCTTTCACTTCGGAGGGCAGACCGCCCGCTTGAACTCGGCGTTCGGCTTCTTCCACCTTGGCCGCTGCGCGGTCGACATCGATATCCTCTGCCTTTTCAGCGACTTCGGCCATAACCGTGACTTTCGTCGGCGTCACTTCGGCATAACCCCACAACACCGCCATATGATGAATTTGATTGTTGACGCGATAGCGGAGTTCACCGATCTTAAGCGTCGAGAGGAAGTGGCAGTGACCAGGCAAGACACCGAACTCGCCTTCCGAGCCAGGCGCGATGACCTCATCCACCTCCTGGCTCAACAGCTGCTTCTCCGGCGTCACCACTTCTAAGAGAATCTTCCCCGCCATCTTTCCTTCCCTCTTTCCACCACTGATGGCGCAGTCGGCAGGATTGATCTCGATTGCGCGCATTGACCGAGCACATTCTGATCGTGCGCGGGCAGCGAGCAGGAGATCAACCCTGCCGAAATGCGCCTATACCTTTACTCCCATCTTCTCCGCCTTCGCCACCGCTTCTTCGATCGGGCCGACCATGTAGAAGGCCTGCTCCGGCAAATGGTCGTACTTGCCTTCGAGGATCTCCTTGAAGCTTCGGACCGTGTCCTTGAGCTTCACATATTTGCCCGGTGCGCCCGTGAAGGCTTCGGCGACATGGAACGGCTGCGAGAGGAAGCGCTGAATCTTCCTGGCACGGGCCACAGCCATCTTGTCGTCTTCCGACAATTCGTCCATGCCGAGAATCGCGATAATGTCTTGAAGGTCTTTATACCGTTGCAACACAGATTGGACCCCGCGGGCCACCTTGTAATGCTCTTCACCGATGATCTGCGGATCGAGAATACGTGAGGTCGAGTCCAAGGGATCGACCGCCGGATAAATACCCAACTCAGCCAGCGAACGGGACAACACCGTGGTCGCGTCTAAGTGGGCGAAAGCCGTCGCCGGCGCCGGGTCAGTCAGGTCGTCGGCGGGCACGTAGATGGCCTGCACGGAAGTGATCGAACCACGCTTGGTCGAGGTGATGCGTTCTTGCAATGCGCCCATTTCGGTCGAGAGGTTCGGTTGATAGCCCACAGCGGATGGCATGCGGCCGAGCAACGCGGACACCTCCGAACCAGCCTGAGTAAACCGGAAGATATTATCCACGAAGAGCAGCACGTCCTGGTTTTCCTCGTCGCGGAAGAATTCAGCGACAGCTAAACCGGTCAACGCGACGCGAAGACGGGCGCCTGGCGGCTCGTTC
>DASUMN010000151.1:0-3926 GCA_036277675.1 Nitrospira sp.
CGCGATCGTCGGCCAAGAACACCGTGGCCCAGCAACCGTGGCGGATGGTCGAGATGCTGCTCTTTCCGACGGGCTGTGACTCTTCAAGGATAGGCGCCTCTCGATAGTATCGAAGCATGGTGAGGTCGCCTTCACTGAGTTCTTTCTTCGGCACGCCTGCGCACGCGAGAATGGTCGCTTTAGTCATGCCGGTCAGTTTCTGCTGATTTGGATACTCCCCGACGTGGGCGGGTGTGGCACAACCTGCCAGCCCTGCCACTCCACACGTTCCAAGGACCATCAGGAGTAGAAACGGTCGAATCATAGGAGACATTGTCGTCCTCTCGTCGAAGAAAAGCCCTGGCGGGGTTGATGTGCAGAAAGGAACCGCGTGAAGAACGAGTCAGCCGACGAAATCCGGATCCAACCGGTTCAGCGGTTTGACCGAGAGCGCTTTGATTTCGTTATAGATGATGGTGCGTCCCACCTGGCGTAGGCGGCTGAAAATGCCTTCGACGACCACAAAATCGCCTTCCCGCACTTCCAATTGCCCGAGGCTGACAACTTTGATTGTGCCGGCTTGGTCTTGCAGGAGGAATCCATAGGCCGGCTGTCCTTGACGGTTGGTCGCGAGCTGAACGTTTGTCACCTTTCCGGTGACGACGACATCACGATGGTCATACTGTTCCGGATGCGCCACGAGCTCTGCGATTTCGATCAGGCTGGTAGCACAGGCTCTTGGTTCGGAGGTGATCGGAGCCCAGAGACCCATTACGAGGGCGAGCATCACGGTACACATGTCAGCGCGTGTGAACGGATGAGGGATGACGACCGACCGGGATCTTCCGACCATGGCCAACATTATATCCTCCCGATGAGGATTCGCAAGGGCAGACCGATTACCACTTATCCGACCCCCTGCCGCTGACGTCTTCTCCAAGAAAATTATGCAGGATCTGCTTTTGGAGTTCAGTGAGTTCAGGCGTACTCGGTTCGGCTGGCGTGGGCAGCGCTCCGACCGGTTCCTTGGGGATCGGCGCAGTTCGTGTGAGCAGCAGATCTTCCAGCGCGGCCGGGCTCCGATCAAAGTCGTGCTGCATGGACACCAATCGCTGCAGTCCGAAGAGCGTGCGTGTCGGTTCGCTGTGAACGGCGTTGGAGCTGGCGCCAAATACCAGGGAATTCCAAAACTTGCTCTCGATCGACTCGGGAACATCAATGGCCACATACGCTGCCAACTTTTCGATCAGCGCGGATTCGGTCTGTTCAAGGCCGTCGTAGACAGCCATGGAGCGTTCGATTGGGGTGCGGGAGAGCTCGGCGATCGTGTCTTTCCACAGATCGAGCGAAGGAGCGCTCTGTGTCGGCAATGGGATGCCCGACAACTTTGATTGGAGTGCGACGAGATACTGGGACAAGAACTTCACTTTTCGGGCGGCCAATGTGCCGGCGGGTAATCCCCAGATGTGGGCGATCTCGTGGTCTTGCAGCGTGGTTTGATCGGATGTGCGCCGTTCCCGTTCAGCCAGATCAAGCCGCTTTTTGAACCGTTCGGCGTAGCGCAACAGAGTCTGAAGCTCGATGGCCAGGCGGTATCGTTGAAACTCCTCGGCGGAGATATCGTCCTTATCCCATCGCCCGTGCAGGGCCCGGAGTGCCGGTTGTGGAAGAGCCGTTCTGGCTTGGGATTTGAGGCTGTCAATTGCCTCGGCAGGCACACCGCGCTCAGTCAGCAGTGACGCGGCGCACGCAGCCATGGCATCGGCGGTTTCAGACAATGTTCTGAGGGCAGTGCATTGCAGCGATGTGCGTTCACGGCGCAGCCGTGCGCGCCGGAGATATTCGTCTCGGCGGCTTGTCATCGCCGCGATGGACTCCTGAGTCATCGTCGTGACGGGTTTTTTCCCGGAGACACATCGGGGATCGGGCCGGTCGGAGACCATGAAGAGAATTTCGTCATGCGTCACGTCCAGATATTGGAGGAGCAACAGTTTGAGCACGACACGGCCTTGAATGGGCAAATTCGCGATGACCGTTTCGATCGTCTCTGCTGTCAGGGGGGTCGTCATGGGCGCCGTCGTCATGTGAAGGTTCTCATGCCGAGCCTACTCGTTGGTGATGCGCTTCAAGGTATTGTGCGACATACTCACGTACATCCTGCACGGATCCGTTGACGAACAGGTCGCGGGGAATTTCTACCCGGACCAGTTTGGCGGGATCGATACCCCGTTCCGTGGCATACTGTTCGTCGATATAGAGGCTGACGGAGCCGTCCGGAAAACGAAGGGCGTAGATTGCGGTGGTATCAGTCATGGTCACAGGTACAAGTCGGAAGTCGTTGATCCTGACGCTATTGGTACAGGTATCACAGGGTTTGTGACGGCTGCAAGGGCTCAAACGAGAGGCTGGGTGACAGATATTCCAGTGCCGAAAATGAAAACGGCCTCCGGTCATCGGACCGAAAGCCGTTTTCCGGCACGTAAGAACGAGCGATTATCCCCCGAGCGTATCGAGGGTTTCCTTGAGGCTCTTGCGGATGCAGGTGAAGATGGGGGTGTCCCGCAGCGTATACCGCGAGCCTTCCGTCTCCCGCAACGCCATCACCAAGTCCAGAAAGTCCTCCGGCTTGTCGCTCTCGAACGCCACCACCCACTCCTGATCGTCTAACCCAAACGAATACGTGGTGTTCAGCTTCACCGAGGGAAACCGATGCCCCACTTCAATATGCTCGTCCATCATCCCTTGCCGCGCCGCTTTGGTCAGCAAGAACCACTCGCGGGTCTTCAAGAACGGATAGACGAAGATGTACTTGCCCTTGCCCGGCACCACCGCCAGCCGCTTGCCCTCCTGTCCTTCATGGCTGTGGTTGTCGATGTAAATCGACCGCTTGGTCATGGCCAAATAGGAATAGGGTGTAGTGAGATACTTCCCGAGGCCGGAGGCCAGCATCTTGGCCGTCATGTCCTGAAACAGATCCAGCTCGTAGCTGATGCGCCAGAGCATGAAGTCGCAGTCCCCCCGGATGCCGACGGCCGAATAGGGCACGACCAGCACCTTGCCGGTATAGTCTTCGACGGCGCGGAGAAACTCTTGTTTGCCTTTGGTGCGTTCGTCCTCGGGCAAGCGGCGCCAGGCCGGATCGACTTTGTAGAACGCGAAGTTGACAAATTGCCGGCGCGGGGGCGCCGCGGCGGGCGTTGCAGGTGCAGGCGTGGGTGCTGGAGCGGACATGGGTTCCTCCGGGTAACGGCGGGGCTCCTCGGCCAGCCACGCCTGTGGTCTGTTTCTGTAACACTTCGCGTTTTGCTCTGTCAACGGGCAGGGGCCACGAATATCAGATCAGACAGTGGGGCAAAGAACCCGGCAAACGCCTTTCGTCCCGAACACGCGTAACCAGTCGGCGGTAACCCACTCTGCTGATTCAAGTCCTGGCCTCAACCGGTCATCAGGCAGAAGTCCGGGTCAAAAAGGCGGCAGCCTAATCCGATAATCTGCCGATGGAAGGACGCAACGAGCTCACCATCATTCCGGTGAGGCGTATCGAAAAAGCCCTGCCGACGGCCTTCATCGGAATATCCCCACAGCCCCACCAGCCGAACGGGATAAACCGTAAGCTACCTCGGCAGCTTTGCAACCTTGCTAGGCCTCGACCTAAAGCAAGACCGATCCCATCGGATCAACAACTCTCTCATCAACTTTCTCTCCGTCCTATTCGTGCAATGCAAACAATCGTTCCTGACACCATTTCTTGCCTTCACATGTACAGGAACTCATATCGACGATGGAATGCCCTACCACTGCACCCGAACCGGATATTGGGCGATCAACGGGTCCGGGGTGAGCAGAAGGCAATCATGTTCGATGACCTGGCAGATGAGCATGCGATCGAAGGGGTCTCGATGCAGCGCGGGAAGTTTATGCAGATGGAGCACGGCCCGCTCATCGAG
>DASUMN010000152.1:0-3682 GCA_036277675.1 Nitrospira sp.
ACGAGGCCAAGCCGCTCACTCATGCCCCAGCGCGTGACCATCCGGCGGGCGAGACCGGTGGCTTGCTCGATATCGTTTTCGGCCCCAGTGGTCTTCGTCCCGTAGACAATCTCCTCTGCTGCACGCCCTCCCAGCATTCCAACAATCCTTGCGCGTAAATAGGCCTCCGGATAGTTGTAGCGGTCGCTGTCAGGGCGCTGATAGGTGACGCCGAGAGCCTGCCCGCGTGGCACGATCGTGACCCGGTTCACTGGGTCGGCTCCAGACACCACAAGACCGAGAATGGCATGTCCACCCTCATGGTAGGCAATCCGTTCCCGGTCGGTCCGGCTCATGAGAATCGGGCGTTCCGGGCCGAGGACAATCTTCTCGAGCGCGTCGAGGAAGTCTTTGTGACGGACTTCTTGTTGCTCGCGGCGAGCACCCAGTAATGCGGCCTCGTTGACCAGATTCTTCAGGTCGGCCCCCGAGAGCCCCGGCGTCATTGCGGCAAGGTTTCCGAGTATTGCGTCGTTCGCAAGGGGCACGTTGCGGGTGTGGACTTTGAGGATTGCTTCCCGCCCGGTCCTATCCGGAAGATTCACAACAACGCGCCTGTCGAAGCGTCCAGGGCGTAGGAGCGCTTTGTCGAGTACGTCAGGCTGGTTCGTAGCCGCCAATACAATGATGCCTTGCCGACTCGAGAATCCGTCCATTTCGGTCAGGATTTGATTCAAGGTTTGCTCCTGCTCGCTGGATCCGCCGATCGCCATGTGCCCGCGTGCGCGTCCGATGGCATCGAGTTCGTCGATGAACACAATCGCGGGTGCATGCTCGCGCGCTTCCTTGAAGAGATCCCGTACCCTCGCCGCGCCCACTCCTACGATCATCTCCACAAACTCCGCGGCGCTCATGGAGAAGAATGGCACTCCCGCCTCTCCTGCCACAGCTTTTGCGAGAAGCGTCTTCCCGGTTCCCGGTGCACCCACCAGCAGCACGCCTTTCGGAGCCGTCCCTCCGAGACGGGTGTACTTCTTCGTATCTTTGAGAAAGTCCACGATCTCGACTAGTTCGTTTTCAGCTTCGTCAATGCCGGCAACATCCTCGAAGGTCACTTTCGCCGCTTGCTCCTGGTCATAGCGGCGGGCTCTACTCTTGCCCATGCCCATCAGTCCTCCGCCCATCATGCCACCGCTTTGCTGCGCAGCCCGACGGAAGAGCCAGATATAAAAGCCGATGAAGAGCAGACCCGGGCCGAAGCTAAACAATAGCGTCGCCCATGGATTCCCACCTTCTTGGATCGGTTTCGCGCTGATCTCGACTCCGTTCGTAATCAAGAATTGCTCTAAGCCAGGGTCTACGAAAGAGGGCACGGTTGTCGTGAATACACTGATTGTTTGGGACACACTGCTAGTGCCTCCGCCGCGCTCGTCCGTCGATTTGGCCTCACCGCCTGGTGTCGAGTTCTTTTCACCCTTCGTTTTGGTTTCGCCACTGAGCCCCGAGTCCTTTTCGCCCAACGGCTGATACACGATTGATGCCGTGAATCGGCCCGTAATGATGTCCCCCTGACTGTAGATTGCCTCGACGTTGTTCTTTCCGACTTCCTGTTTGAAGAGGGTATAGGGCACTGTGATCGGCGCTTCCGGACCAGGGAACAGTAGTCTGCCAAGCAAGAAGTTGGCGAGCAGAATGAACACGAACCAGAGCCACGTCTTGCGCGGAGGCACCTTTGCTTTCTCGGTACTCTTTCGGGCACCCGGCCCACTGTCGGCTGGCTGGAGGCGGCTGGTCGGTGTGAAATTGCTGTTATTACGTCGCGCCTGTTGTTCCGTCACGCTCATGGTGACCTCCTCAGACGCACTCGTTAGTAGTCCGCGTAGACGTGTGCAGTCTTTGTTGACCCTAGCACTTCCTCCCTCGCAGAACAAGTTCACGGCGGTGCCCCCGATTACACTACGGACAGAGAGTCGCCGCACATCCAGCGATCATGTCGCTGTTTAGGGTCCAGGTTGCCGATTGGAAACTCATCAGGCGTTAACGAATATAACGTTGCCACCCACCGTATGAATTCACAACCGAACCGCGTCGAAGGTTGAGTGCGACGAGTGTGAGTCCGCTGACGAGGCTGAACCAGGGCCAGACTGGCGTGCCGCCGTCAAGAATCCAGATTGCGATGAGGACCCAGACCCCGCACAGTATGTTCAGCACACGCAACAGGCGCACGGGTTCCGCATACGCCACCACCGAAAATGTCACCACGAGCGCGCCCATAATGTGCGTGCTCGTAGCCGCGGGGCCGACGATGCTCAGAATCGTAGGTGCAGCCATGAACCCAATTCCCACCAATGTACTGAGCCACAAATTCCATGGCGCAGAAAATGCCTCGACGCTGTGTAGGATGTCTGAAAGCTGAGAGCGTTCTTCCTGAGGCACTGGCGCTTCGGTCACACTGCCCTCACCCCGCCAAAATGCGCGCCAGACGTTCCCGCCTTGGCGCTTGGTGCGATGAAGAAACTGACCGGTGGCGATGACTTCGTCCAGAGCGGGGGACACCATCAGCAGCATCACCGCCGATGCTGCCAGACACAGTGTGCACCAGGCACCGATACTGACCGGCTGGAGGATCACCAGCACTATGCTGGTCACACCAGGGGGGATGATGAACAGACCGAACAGCACCACCATCCATGGCATGGTGCGCCAGCGCCGCGCATCACCGATCAGCCCGGCCAGAGCGTCGAGCAGATACGAGAGCGCACCCAGGCCGGCGTCTGACACCGGAAAGGCTTTCGAGATGTCCGAGGTAAGCACAAATCTCGTGCTCTCGCCAAAGAAAGGATCCCACGGGTACACGATGTGGCCGAGCTGAAATGCCGCCATGTAACGGGAGAGGAAGAAACCGATCATCGCCAGGAACACGATTCCCATTCGTTGCATCCAGGCGGAAGGATTGTAGTTCCAGCCAGGTGGAGCCCCGGAGCCGGAATCGTGACGGCCGAGCTGCGGGACGATGACCGCGAAGGTGACCACCAGGGCGCCGATCACCAAGTCGTTGTTATAGACGGCGGTGTTCGACGCCCAGAACACGAGCGGCGCACTCATCACCCACAGTCCCATGCTGCATACGCTCCACGCTGCCCACGTATGGCGCATCGCGAATATGCTGAAGAGCATAATCGCCGCCCCACTCACAAGATCGCTCCAGAGCAGCGCGGGTACGGTCGTGCCGAGGGCCGGCGCGGTCCCAATGAGCCACAGACCCAGCAGCATGTTTGCGACATGCGGCCAGGGGAGACTATCCGGAGTGCGTGTTACCCTCAAATCGTTTTCCTGGTACCAGCCCGCCGGATCGGCCTTCAAATCGCTGAGCATTGTTGGTAGGGTGTTGCGGAGAGAGTGCCGCGGCTCCCAGCCGAGCAACCTGCGAGCACGGGTGATGTCGAGCGCATAATGATCGTCGGATACATCAATCATCCATGGCTTGATAAACGAGTCGCCGCCGGGCAACACGGTTTGAATCCAGGCGCCGAACTTGGCCAATGGCTTGGGGATGGAATAAGTCTTCCATTCCTTACCGTGAAGCTGGCGGCTGATGGCGCGTTGTAGCGCATCGTAACTGAGCGTCTCGGGTTCGCCGACGAGCAGTGTCGTGACCGACGGAAGGTCCTGGCGATGTTCAACGGCGAGGACCAGCGCCTCG
>DASUMN010000153.1:0-8859 GCA_036277675.1 Nitrospira sp.
TCGAACGAGAGAGATGGCCGGATCTCCGGAAGACGACAAGCCGACGCCTCCCTTTACCGACGCCATCCTCGCCGCGCGTCTGGAGGCCATTAGACAACTGGCCGCCGGCCTGACCGACCGTGTGGCGGTCATGGATCACCATTTCGACGTCATCTATGCGAACGAGTCTGCCTGGTCGTCCGCCTCCGTGAGAAATTCCGACAGCCGGCGGGCCAAGTGCTATGAAGCCTTTGCCCATCAGACAGATCCCTGCGGCACCTGTCCGGCGATCAAAGTATTTGAGGCGCCGGGAGTTCAGTCGGTGTCTTGTCCCAGCGGAGGTGACGGTACGGCGTGCGGCATGCACCAGGCCTTCCCGCTCACATCAGGCCAGGGTGAGATCGCATCCATGCTCGTGCTGTTTAAGGATGAGCAGGTTCCTCCGCTGCCGGAAGTCAAACCGATCGAAGCCGAGCATCCGCCGCCGGCGGTGCGGGAGTCGCTGGGCGAGTTGATCGGCCGAAGTCCGGCCATGCAGCAGCTTTTCGACATGGTCGCCTTGGTGGCGGACAGTTCGGCAACGGTCTTGATCCAGGGCGAAAGTGGAACGGGCAAAGAACTGCTGGCCAAGACGATCCACGCCTTGAGCAAGCGGAACGAGAAGCCGTTCATCGTCGTCGATTGTGGCGCCCTGCCGGAAACCCTGCTTGAAAGCGAGTTGTTCGGCCATGTCAAAGGCGCCTTCACGGGAGCTGTCGCCAATAAGCACGGTTTGTTCCAAGAGGCGGACGGAGGCACGATCTTTCTGGACGAAATCGCCGACACGGCGCCGGTCTTTCAGGCCAAGCTGCTGCGGGTGCTTCAGGAGGGCGAGATCAAGCCTGTGGGGGGGACCAAGACCATCATCGTCGATGTCCGGATCATTTCCGCGACGAATCAAGATCTTGCCGAGCTGGTCAAAGCGGGTTCGTTTCGCCGGGACCTCTATTATCGCCTCGCGGTGTTACCGCTGTATCTCCCGCCGTTGCGGGACCGGCGGGAGGATATTCCGTTGCTGGCGGAACATTTCATCGCCCGGTCATGCAAGCGGCACCATCAGCCGCTTCGGCATATGTCCGACCAAGCAATGCGAGCCTTGAGCAAGGCTCCTTGGCTCGGCAACGTCCGGGAGTTGCAACACTACATCGAGCGGGCCGTCGTCACGACCACCGGTCCGACAATCGCGTGCGAGGATCTTGTTTCGTCGGATCTCATGTCCGAGGAAGAGGACTTGCGTTCGGCGACACGGGGCGCAGTGGCCCAAGCCGAGCGCGCTCACATTGTCGACGCACTCAAGAAGACCGGTGGCAATCGGGCGAAGGCGGCCAAACTTCTCAAAATCAGCCGAGCGAGCCTCTACAATAAGCTTCGTGCGTATAACATCGAATAGGATCTGTTTGCTCCTTTCCACCTCCTTCCAAAGTCGCAAGTGTCCAACTCTCTGGATGATCTAAGTCGATGAAATCCTGAACAACAGCTCATCCGCATGCCGGCAAGGTCATTGTGACGGCGTACTCCTTTGATTGGCATGCGAGGAGAGTGCGACGTCATGCTGTGGCGGATCAGCCATGAGCTTGAACTGTTTCAGGACATGACCGCAAAAATGTGCTCTTCAACCGCAGAAGCCCAATAGGTTGTGAACTTTGACGACCATCATTTCGCAAAGAACTCAGCTCTAGCCGGCTCTCCGCTTCTCATGGCATCTCTGGGTTCACCGAGTTACGTTTTCGGAACCGCACGACTTAGTCCTTCTCTGTCATTTTCACGGGGTCATTATCAGTTCCTCGGCTTACTGAGCTGTCCACGGCCCAACCGCCACCAAATGCCCTGAAAAGCGAGATCAAGGAGACACGAACGGCGGTTTCAGCTTTGACACGCTCGTCGTTGATTGAAAGTTTGGTGCGTTGAGCATCCAGCACAGATAAATAATCACTCGCTCCCCTCTGGTATAAGGCTTCGGAGGATCGATACGTTTTCTCTGCTGCTGTTTCGGCCTTCAATAGTTGTTCGCGGCGCTCCTTTGACGAGGCATGCGCGACAAAGGCATTTTCCACATCTTCCAGGGCGAGGAGGAAGGTTTTTTCGTACTTTGCTGCGACTTGATCCATCCGCGCGTCCGCGGCAGCGATGTGAGCCCGAATCCGTCCCGCATTGAATATCGGAGCCGTGAGGCCCGCCCCCAACGCATACACGCTCTCCACCAGAGTCGGAAATCCGCCGATGGCCAATGCGCCGATCCCACCGCTCGCCGACAGCACCACCTTCGGGAACAAATCGGCCCGCGCAGCACCAAGGCTGGCCGCTGCCGCACTCACTTCGGTTTGCGCAAGGCGCAGATCAGGCCGTTGTAATAGCAGGCTTGAAGGCAACATGTTTGGGATACCCGGCAGATCGGAAGGATGAACCGTTGCAGCAACAAGCCGGTGCGCAAGTTTCGCCGGAGATTCGCCCAGCAACACGCTGAGGCGATGGGTCAGAGTTATCTCTGTTGCCTTCAATCCCGGGAGGACACTGTCGGTACTATGCAGCAAGGTTTCCTGGCGGGAGACTTCTGCCTCGTTCGTTAAACCCACACGATAAAAGGCCTGCAGAGTTCTGAGCCTTTCCCGCTGGATCTCGATGTTGTTGCGCAGGATCGCAGTTCGTTCCTGTGCGCCGCGTAGTTCCAGATAGTTCGTCGCCACCTGAGCGAGCAATCCCACCTGTACTCCATGCCGTTCCGCTTCGGTTCCAGCGGCCTGAGCACCCGTTGCCTCGGCCTCAAGATGCCGGGCACCGAAAATATCGACCTCCCACCGTGCAGCAAGACCACCGGTAATGACATTCGCGGTGGGTGTGACCAGCTTTACCCCCTCGTTACCTGGTACTGCGAAGATCCGGTCAATCCGCTTTTCCCGGCCGCCCGAGGAAAAGAAATCAATACTGGGATAGAGTGCTGATTCCGCGACCGTGATGATCGCGTTGGCCTCGCGAACGCGAGCCGTTGCGATCCTAAGATCGTGGTTAGCGGTTAATGCTTGGGTGATCAACTCGTTCAGAAGTGGATCGCGAAATCCTCGCCACCATTCTTTGAGATCGGCCTGATTGAAATTGTCTTGAACGACTGGGCCATGATTCCATTCCGTCGGAGTCGATAATGGTACCCGATCACTCACACGCGTCGGTGTACACCCCCCTAACATGACGATCGTCAGGACGACGATTGGTATCGGAGAACGCGTCGTCATGGCAATCGCTCCATCAACCATTACTGAATCCCTGGGAAACACAAGTTCATTCGACCCTGCCGGCGAGGCATCTACACGAGCATGGTTCCGTGTGACCCGAAACCAGGCCGCATACAACGCAGGCAGGAAGAACACGGTCAGGATGGTCGCGATCGTGAGTCCGCCCATGATGGCGATAGCCTGCGGTCCGAAGAAATCGTTGCGCGACAACGGAATCATCGCCAGGATAGCCGCCGCAGCAGTCAACAGGATGGGCCGGAAACGCCGGACGGTCGATTCTACGATGGCGGTCCAGGTATCCCGGCCGGCCTTTTCGTCCTGCTCGATCTGATCCACGAGGATCACCGCGTTGCGCATGATCATGCCGGCCAGGGCGATAATGCCGAGCAGGGCTACGAAACCGAAGGGAGCGCCGAACAGCAACAGGGCGAATGCGGCCCCGATCACACCCAAAGGAGCGGTGACGAACACCAGGAACGTTCGGGACAGGTTCTGTAACTGCATCATCAATAGAATCAGCGTGGCGATCACGACCAACGGAATCCAGATCAGAATCGATTTCTGAGCGATCCAGGCGTCTTCCTTGGCCGCGCCGGTTTCAATGAAATAGCCGGCGGGAAGGCTGTCTTTGATGGGATCGAGCTTCGGAACAATCTGCGCGGCTACATCGGGCGCCAGCATGCCGTCTACCACATCGGCCCGCACTGAAATCGCCGGGAAGCGGTTACGGCGCCAACGGACGCCATCTTCGAAAACGGTTTCGGATTTGACCAGTTGCGCCAGCGGCATAGATTTTCCATTGGCCGTTCGCACGGCCACATCGGGCAACTCGTCGGCGCCGCCGCGCAAGTTCTTTTGCGCCCTCCAGACGATGTCGATGAGCTTGTCGCCCTCGCGGAACTGTCCGACGGGAATTCCCGTATAGTGAGCTTGCAAGGCTTGCGACAAGCTTACAGTCGAGACGCCGAGTGCCCGCGCCTTGTCCTGATCGAGTACGAGACGAGACGAAGGAATGCGATCGTGCCAGTCGTCGTTCACATCCACCGCGTTGGGGTTGGCTCGCACGACTTCGGCCACCCGGTCGGCGATGGTTCGAACGATCGTGGGATCTTCACCGAACACCCTGAACACAAGTGGATAGTCCATCGGTGGTCCGACATTGAGTCGCATGGCGCGTCCCCGCACTTCCGGAAAATCTGTGGCGAAGGCCAGACGGATGCGTTGCATGACCCGTTCGCGGGCCAGGTTGTCACGGGTCATCACGACGAATTCGGCGAGGTTGGTATTGGCCAGTTGTTGCACGATCAGCAGGAAAAACCTTGGGCTGCCGCCGCCGATATACGCCGCATAATTCACCACATCCTCGTCCGTGGCAAGCAGCGTCTCCATGCGCTTGGCGACCGCTTCGGTTTGCGCGAAGGCACTGCCCTCCGGCAGCCACAGGTCGATGATGACTTCCGGCCGATTGGACAGCGGGAAAAACTGTTCGGGGACTTGAGTCAAAGTCGCGACGCCGACGCCGAACAGCGCCACCGTGCCGATGATCACCGTCTTACGATGTTCTACGCATCGATCCACCCAGAGGCGCAGTCGATTATAGAATGGCGTGTCAAAAAGGTCGTGGCCGGACGTGTGCCCCTTATCCTTAGTTTTGAGCATCAGAAAGCCCAGATAAGGTGTGAAGACCACCGCACCGATCCACGACAGAAACAACGAGATGGCCATGACCTGAAAAATCGCCACGGTATACTCACCGGCGGACGATCTCGCCAAGCCCACCGGCAGGAAGCCAGCAATGGTAATCAGCGTGCCAGTCAGCATGGGGAAGGCCGTGGCGCGGTACGCAAACGTCGCGGCGCGCATCCGATCCCACCCCTCTTCGAGTTTGCGCGCCATCATCTCGATCGCAATCATGGCGTCGTCCACCAGGAGGCCCAATCCGAGAATCAAGGCGCCCAGCGAAATACGGTGGATTTCCATGTCCAAGAGCCACATGCACAGCAACGTTCCGGCCAGAACCAGAGGCACTGTCAGCCCGACGACGGAGCCGGTGCGAAATCCGAGGCTCAGGAAGCTGACGAGCAGCACCGCCGCCAGCGCCTCGAAGAAGGTGCGCAGGAATTCGCCGATGGCCGTGTTGACCACGCGCGATTGATCAGCGACCCGCTCGATCTCGACGCCCACCGGAAGCTCCCCTTCGATCCGAGTCATGGTGGTTTCAAGCGTTGTGCCCAGTTCCAGCACATCGCCTTTCTTGTGCATGGTCACGCCGAGGCCGATGGCTTCCTTGCCGTTGAAGCGCATCTTGAATTCCGGCGGATCGGTGTAGCCCCGCGTCACCTTGGCGAAATCGCCGACCCTGATAGTTCGGCCTTCGAGACGTACAGCCAGGTTCGCCACGCTATTCACGGAGTCGAATGGGCCGGTGAGTCGTATGGGGAGATTGCGCTGTGAAGAAAACACTGTTCCAGCCGGCACCATGCCATTCTGCGCCTGAAGCACTTGAGCGACCGCCGCTGCGTCTAGACGCAGTTCGGCCAGCTTCTTGTCGGAAAACTCGACGTAAATCTTTTCGTCCTGGACGCCGATGAGATCGACTTTCTCGACATCTTTGACGCGCAAGATCTGCTGTCGGGCCGAATCCGCCGCAGCTTTCAGCTCGGCATAGCTAAAGCCTTCCCCGGAAAAGGCATACAGGAAGCTGTAGGTATCGCCGAACTCGTCATTGAAGAATGGGCCGACGATGCCGGGCGGCAAGCTCATCCGGATGTCACCGACCTTCTTCCGCACTTGATACCAGAGATCGGGAATTTCTTTCGCCGGCGTATCCTCACGGGGTGTGACAAAAATGACCGATTCGCCGGATTTCGAGTAGCTGCGGATGAAGTCTAGATTGGGCAGTTCCTGGATTTTCTTTTCCAGGCGGTCGGTCACCTGTTGCTCTGTTTCCTGCGCGGTTGCCCCAGGGTAGAAGGTTTTTACCACCATCACCCGGAAGGTGAACGCCGGGTCTTCCCGCTGTCCCAGCTGGAAATAGGCGACCATTCCGCCGAGCAGCACCAGCACCATGAAAAACCCGGTGATAGAGCGATGGTTGAGTGCCCATTCGCTCAGATTGAAATCCTTCATGGCTGATCCTCCTTGCGTTCGGCGACAGAGCCTTGCATGGCCGCCGTGACCTGTTCCTGCACGCGCACCGCCTGTCCCTGAGCCAGGCGCTGGACCCCAGCACTGACGACCAATTGTCCGGGCACGACTCCCTCGACGACAATGCGTTCTCCGTCCAGTGCCTCGCCCAGCTGAACCGGCACTGATCTGACTGTGCCGGTCTGCTCGTCCACCACCCACACACGCGGCCGTCCAGGCTCGTTCTGGGGAGTAAATACGGCGGAGAGTGGAACGGCGATGCGAGATGGGGTAGTCAACGGAATCCAGACCGTCGCCGTCTTACCGAGCCGTGCTTCATTCTGCCCCTCAAGCAGTGTCGCCTTGACTCGATAGGTGCGGCTGGCCGGGTCGGCTGCCGCCGCGATCTCGCGAATACGTGCCGTGATATGCCTGTCACCGCCGGCCCATAAGGTCACGCGGACTTTCTGATGAAGTTCGATTCCCGCCACGCGCTGCTCAGGGATATCGATATGGATTTCCTTCTCATCAAGCCGGGCCAGCTTGACAACCGGCTGGCCAGCAGCCACCACCTGCCCGATTTCGGCTTCCAGCGCCGTCACCACGCCGTCCCGATCCGCCAGCAGATCGGTGTACTGCAATTGGTTGGTCGCTTGGCCCAGTTGCGCGTTCAGCGCCGCGACCCGTTCCCGCGCGGTGATATAAGCGGTTTCATGCCGGTCGAACTCGGCTGGACTAATGACCCGCAGGTTCAGGAGTTCACGGTAACGTGTCAGATCATCCCGGGCAAAATCCTGTTCGGCCTGGGCCGATTTGAGCTGGGCGTGAAGCGCGTCCGTTCCAAGTTGATAATCGCTGGAATCAAGTCTCGCTAAGCGCTGCCCTTTGTGCACGCGATCTCCCACCTCAACGGGACGGTGAAGCATTTTGCCCGATACCCGGAAGGCTAAGGTCGTCTCGTATCGTGCTCGTACTTCCCCGGCGAAACTCATTACCCCTGCGGCGGCCTCATCGCCGATTCGGGCGACCTTCACGGGCCGTACTATCTGCTGGGGTTGTCTGTCCTGAGGGGTGCACGCAAGAAACATCGTGAGTGGCAGCAGCAGGGAAGCCAGGAATTTGCCTCGCACGTTCACGGTCGGTGACAGCGGTCTGTTTCCGAAGAATGAGGACCGCCAGAGGTCTGCTCGTCGTTTTGCATAAGCGCACACCAGAGGCCCCTTCTCGATCTGGAGCAATGCTGCTTGGAACCTCGTTTGTCTGAGTACTGCCATGATCAACATTGTTGGTTTTTTCATGTTGTCCCCCTCTCTTGGTTTCGCGCGGCAAGAGCAAAATGGCATATATTTGTATATGCAAATACAACGTCAAAAAAACTCACCTACCCTGTCGGAAGTCCGAACTTGCTTGCTCCGAGCCTTTTTAGCAGCGTCTCACCCTCGTCCCCGATCAGCTTTCGCGCACGATCCTGCGCCTTTCGCCAAGACGGAACGATTTGATTCAGAAGATCACGCCCTTTCGCAGTGACCTGCAACGGCAAGCCTCGACCGTCTTCTCCATCTATACGCTCTTCTATCCAACCATTGGTCAGCATGATCTTGAGATTCCGGGTCAGCGTTGATGGATCGAGATGAAGACGCTTCCCGATGTCGATACGTCGAACAGGGCCGACTCTCGCTACAAGAACCAGGAGATTGAGTTGTGTTGCTTTCAAGCCGTAGGAGCGTAATTCATCATCGTAAATGCTTGTGAGAGCGCGATTGAGTATGCGCACACGACTCAACAGGCACTCACATACTATTTGTTCAAGAACTTTGCTTTGTTTCATTTCCTGGTAACTCCAGCCCCATTGCGCACAATGTTGCATATGCAACTAATTAATGTCAAGAACAAACTTGGGCGACCACGTCGACGGGAAATCTCGTGCTCTTCTCCCGTAGGAGCGCAGCTGGACTCACGAGCGATCGTGCCGGCGCGACGATCATCGATATCCATACCGGCCTGAACGATGGGTCGAGAGGCAATTATGTCGGCGGTGGAGCGGATCTCATGATCACCAAAGACCTATGGGGCATGTTACCCGGCGTGGCGCCCAAGGTGAAGTTCCGGCAGGGGACTGATTTCCAGCCCTGGGTGATTCCGGCCGAGGTGGATTTTCATGTCATCAGTCTGACATCCAGTCAAGTCAATTACGTGGACATCGGCGTACAGTTCGGCGGCGGCGATGAAAAGCCGGGGACGCAGGCTCCTGATTCAACTCAGCGCGTCCGCATTGCTCCATCCTGCCCCAGTTTCCAAAGAGACATTGTCCAAGAAGTTAGACAGCTCTAACCGCACGATTTGTTTACTGCTTCAATCAAAGAGCCGGGAAGGCTGTTTTTGTCTGTAGACGAATTCCCCAAGCGTTGATGTGACGGTTCCTACCGAGACGTCGTTCGAACTTATTGTCGCACCTGAACAATTGATCCAGAACGCCACGCGGCTTGTG
>DASUMN010000154.1:0-18051 GCA_036277675.1 Nitrospira sp.
TGCGACCAAGGAAGTCATCGACCGGGCCAAATTCCAGCCTCAGCTCGTCGGGCCGACGATCAAGAAAGACGACGTCGCGTTTCTCGGCACTGACCCCGGCAGCGACGTCACCGAAGCCTGGTGGGACGACATGCTGGTGCAGTGGTTTGACGTGCCGGAGGAAGAGAAGCCTGCCGAGGAGAAGGCCTCGGAGTCAGACTCACCATCTGCTGTGAAGTCAAAGTCTTAAATCATCCTCTGTCGAGCCATTGCTTTGCGATGCCGAGGCTCAACTGCTCCCACACCTCCCGGAGCGACCCATTCGGGCTCCTCTGAGCGGAAGCCTTCGGAAATTCCTTCGTAGACTCAGTCAGTTTCCGTTTTCCTTCTCAGCGGAGCCTCGATGGGCCCCCGCTCCTCCGGTGAAGTCCGCTCTGAGCCTTGGCATCACGCTGGAAAATTAGAATATCCCCGGTTCCCTCATCCAGACTCGGTAACGTCCCGTATCATCTGCGGGGGAAGCGGGAGAAGCCTTCTGTAGCCTGTCAGGTGCATGCGGAGTTAGGCGTGCTCGATGCCCTTCTCGGGAACAAAGACCACATGGCCACCCTCTGCCTGCTTGTATACGATCATGACTTTGCCTTTTATCCCGCCAAGATTGACGTCGGCAACTGCGGCATCTGTGATCTGCTCTCCAGCAGGGCTAGTAGCGTAGCTGTGCAGCCTGAATGGAATGAAAGCTTCGACGATCTCGTATTGGACCACCGCAAGAACTTTCGTGACGTGATGTATGGAGCCCGTCTCGTCGTTCCGTAGTCGTAGTCCTGGGGAGGTAAAGACGATGCGCTTTTCACCGCGGCCTGGTTCGAAATCTGTGTCGGGTATCTTCTGAAACTCTGTGTACGCGGCAGCGACTAGGTTGCTGGTTTGAATCGGATCGCCGTCCGGAGTGAGAATCGTGAAGGCCGTGGGTGGCGGCACGAGGCTGACATCAGGAAAGAACGTCCAGTTTGTATGTAGGACCTTCCTCGTTCGCGACCTTATTCCAGTGGCCAGGAGCCAGTTAAACGACTTAGCTTCTGTGAGTTGAAGGCATCGGATACCTCGGTGCTTCGCCTTCTCAAGCGCCGACTTACTGAAGCCTTTCGGCGATACAACGATCCCTTGATCAACTCCTGTGTCTTGGCATTTGATCAAAAAGCCCTCGACATCGTTGACTGTAATCTTCCTTGATCGGTCGCGGCATTCAATGGCAATTCTCGCGACGTGGTGACTCCCTGACACAGTGATGAGGACGTCGTGCTCTCTGTTTTTGCCGGCGATCCGGTCAGCGAGGAAAGCTGGAGACTGGACAGACACCTTTTCGTTGTATGCGAGTGCATGTTCGATAGAGGCTACCAGCTCCTCAAGAGACTTCCCTGGCTTCTTCCGTGATCTCGGCATATTTCCTGGCATCTAACCAATGAGTCTGCTGTGGGCGACCTTGCCGTATAGCGCGGTAACCTTAGCATCCTGATAGAATGCGAGTCTACTTGGGAGTCAAATGCTTGTTCGGAGAATTTGACGGAGACATTCTCGTTTTCGCGCATGGCGGGTCTATCTCTGTGCAGAACCTTAACTGAGCCTTGGATGGAAGGGATGGGCACGGAGGCTTCGCCATGGCGCCAGATGCCAAACCTGTTGCCAAATCAGGTGCCGGGGCGCCATCTTCTAGTCCGGTAAGGCGCACGGCGAACGGTGAAACGCTTCTTTGCAGTCGTACTCCATCGCATCATGGCGAAGCCGGAGCTGCCCGCCCTTCGCCAGCCGAGGCTTTCCCCCGATCTGTTGATTTCAAAGGTGTCTCTCTAGGATGTGATAGAGAAACAACGGGAGAGTTATGAGCCGAACAGATCCATCTGTGCCGGTTGAGGTGACTCGATATTCAGGGTAGGTGCTGCGGGTGTAGTGGCGGTGCTCGGTTCGACCGGTTTGCTGTGCTTGTCGAGGAATTCCTTCAGCTTCTTGAAATCTTCTTTCAGCGTGTCCATCAAGTTGCCTTGATGCAGGGCGGCGGCTGGGTGCAGCAAGGGGAAGATTACGAAATCCTTCATATAGAAGGCTTGTGCTTTCACCTTGGTAATCCCCACTTTGCGTTCCAAGAGGGTCTGTGTCGCCCAGTTGCCGAGTGTACAGACCAGTTTCGGCCGGATCAGCTGGATCTGTTGCAAGAGGAACGGCTTGCAGGTCTCAACTTCATCTTGCTCCGGGTCGCGGTTATTCGGCGGCCGACACTTAATTACATTGGCAATGTAGATCTGATCGCGCGACAACCCCGCCGAGGCGAGGAGATCGTTCAACAGTTTGCCCGCCGCGCCGACGAACGGCTCGCCTTTCTGATCTTCGTTGAATCCTGGCGCTTCACCCACGAACATGATGCTCGCGTGCGGGTTGCCCACGCCGAAAACAACTTGGCTGCGTCCCAATGTGGCCAGTTTGCACCGCTGGCAATTATGGAGGGATTTGGCAAGTTCTTGGAGCGGTGTGAGGGTCATGGTTGACACGAATCGATTAGAAAAATCGGCGGTATCTTAGGAAGGACTGCGCGGGGTTGTCAATCGTGAAACGACGGTCCCAAAAACCTTGCGCGATTCAACGTCTGCCGCGCCCGCTGATGATGTCTGCGCAGCGTTGCGCGCTCACGATCGTGCTTTCGATGTTGGCGGGCCATCCGGTGTCGGTCCAAGCACCGGCGATCAGGAGATTGTCCACGGGGCTCTGTTGGATGGGCCGGAGCAGGGCTGCGCCTGGTTTGAGTGACAGGGCTGCGTGGTTCTGCCGAGTAATTTCGACGGAGTGGAGATTCTCTTGCCTGATTTCCGGGGCCAGCAGGAGAAGCTCAGTGCGTCCGAGGCTGGTCAGTTGATCATCATCCAAGTCCATGAGCGCAGGATTGCCGACGGCCGAGAGCCGGTATCGAATCTCGTCAGATTCACATGGGGCGACTGTGAGGTAATGGAATGGCCGGTCTGCGAACAACAGCAGCCGTGGTGATGCCGTCGTTGAACGCCACGCAAACTGGACGGTCGTTTGAGGCACGGTTTCCAGCTCACTGATTTGCGCGAAATAGGCAAAGCGCGTCAACAGGCGTTCAGGTAGCAGTGAGAGCAGCCTTTGGTGGGAGAGGGCGGCGACATACCAGTGGGCGTGGATCACAGCGCCATCGTGAAGTTGGACGCCGCTGACACCGTCCGGTCCGAATCGAAGGGCTGGCGTATGTGTGAGAGACAGGATTTGTACGTCGTGCCGTTTCAATGTCTCTTTCAGAGGAGCATGGAATCGGTCTTCGATGGATCCATGGAGGTAGGTCAGCCGTGCGTCCATTGTCCGGCCCAAGAATAGAGTAGAAAGCTGCTGTACGAACATCGTGGCAGAAAGGTGACCCAGCTCGTTGCCGGTCAGCCATCGAATGAGCGGGTTCCAGATAGACTGTCGAGCCTCCTGGCTCTGGCCAATTGAAGTCAGCCATTCCTCGGCAAGGCGATTGTTCAGGTCAGCCGGGAGCGCTTGTGCTTCCTCCCAGATTTGTTCCAGATGTGAGAACAGTGTCCAGCGGTCTTGCCAAGCCAGCCCATGAAAGCTGAAGAGGCTGGTCATCCACTGAAGCGCTCCCGGAAGGTGAGTGGACTGATAGGCGGTGATCCGTCCATCGGGGAGTCGAAATTCGAGCGGAACCATCCGGTCCAGTTGAGAAGAAGTGGTGTTCTCGATCGAGCGGAGCAGGTGCCATGTTGCTTGATGGCGTCCGAACAGAATGGGGGCTATGTCAGTTGCGTCAATCCCATAGCCGTCTTGCCAATCGGGATTATCAAGGAGGGTGACTCGATACCCTTGTCGATCGAGGAAATGCGCCACTGCGAGTCCGGTCAAACCGGCGCCCAAGATAAGAACAGTCTGTTCAACCGGAGTGGTCACGGGGGCTAGGCACGAAGCCAAATGCTCAAGGCGATGGCCAGCCGATGGCTGGTGGAGAGACTGATGCGAGGCCCGAACACCTGATACCCGGACTGCTCAATCTTGTCCAAGATTCGGCTATAGATGCCGCGCATGATTTCCGCGACGATGAGGGCGCGGCGCTCGGACGGAGGCATTGATGTGAGGGCAGCACGCGCTTTCTCGTAATATTGCCGGGCCCGAGCCGCCTCCTGCTGCATAAGCGCCTTGAATTCAGGCGAATAGGTCTTTTGCAGCAGCGCTTTTTCAGAGTAGTTGCAGCTCTGCAAGTCGTCGAGTGGAAGGTACACGCGATTGTCCGATGCATCGACGCCGATGTCGCGCAAGATATTGGTCAATTGAAATGCCATGCCCAGCGACACTGCATAATCCTGCGCGCGGGCCGACGTGGTGCCGAAGATGTGCAGGCAAATCAGGCCCACGACCGATGCGACTCGATAACAATACAGCGACAATTCGTCGAATGTGGCGTACCGACTATTGGAAAGGTCCATCTCCACACCCTTGACGAGCTCTTCGAAATAGACCTTGGGAATAGAGAGGGCCTTGACGTGATGCGCGAGGCTCACGGTAATCGGAAGGGTCGGTGTGCCGCCGTACACGGCGTCCAGTTCCCGGCGCCACCGCCGCAACTCGTCTTTGGGATTGCTGCCGGCCGGCGGTTCGTCGACCGCGCTGTCGACCGCCTTGCAGAAAGCATAGACGGTATACATCGCTTGGCGCTTGGCCTTGGACAGGAAGAGGAACGAGTAGTAGAAGTTGCTGCCACTCTGCTTCGTGTAGGCCGTGCAGTAGGCTTGGGCGTCGGCGGCGGTCATGATGGCCAGAGCCGGCCTCGCAGTTCGGTAAGCCGCGTCTCGCGCAAGCTCGTGCTGATTGCGTGGGCTTCGTGCAGGTCTTGGACTGTGTGGGTGTTGGTGACGGCCAGCACCTTCATTCCGGCGGCCTTGGCGGCACGAATGCCGGGCAGCGAATCCTCGATGACCAAACAGGCACCTGCTGTCAGTGCAGAGTGGCCCTGTTGCCGGTTCAGGCCTGCTAATGCGTGTAAAAACGGCTGAGGGTCCGGCTTGCTTCGGGTCACATCTTCGGCGCTTGTGATATGGCAGAAGGCTTTTCGGAGGCCCGCTTGCTCCAGAATCAGTTCGATTTCAGGCCGTAGTGCGCCGGAGGCAATCGCGATCGGATAGGCCGCTGCGGCTTCCTCCACGAATTCTCTGACACCGGGGAAAATGACGAGGCGATCTTGGATTGCAGCCAGATAAGCCGTGGCCTTTGTCCGCATCAGGTCCTGCACGATCGGTTCGGTGATCGGGCGCCGGTTGACTCGAAGCGCTTCCAGGATGCAGCCACGGTCGTCGAAGCCCAAGTAGGTGGCATAGTAGTCGGATTCGGTCAGCGTAATTTCAATACTGGCCAGTGTCTGGCGCAGGCCTTCGAAGTGTACTGGTTCGGTATCGGCAATGACTCCATCGAAATCAAAGATCACGGCGCGCATGGATTCAGAGGTCTCTCCTCACGGGAGTTCGAGAAAGCGTGTAAGCTGGGTCGGCAGTATAGCACAGAGGGCGGCGACACATCGCGTGTGCCGCCGCCCTCTGCGTTCAAAAATCCGAGAGATCGTCGACGAATCGATCAGGGCTTCAACCGCAACTGCTTCTCCTCAAGCCATCCCTTGGTACCGTAATCGCTGCGAACGTAGTACACCCAGCCGGTGTCCTGCAACTCGCCGTCCAGAATTGTGAAGGCAGTTCCCGCTGGAACGGCCGGTCCAGGATTTATGCCCGAAGCATCCTGTTTGAGTGCCACCTTCTCGCGTGGGGCTGCCGGGTTTGGCAACAGGGTGACTCGCTGTCCTTCACCGAACAACGGCGCAGGTGATGCCGATAACGGCGAGACGGTTTCGGCCGGAGTCGGCTGGGCAGTTGCCGCTGGTGTCGGCGTGGGCACTGGTGTCGTTGGGGCAGGGACAGAAGCTGACGGTATGCTCGGTGATTGTTCTGTAGCCGGTGCGGTGGCCTGTGGCGTCTGAAATTGCGGTGCAGCGGGGGCGGCTGTTGCCGGTCCAGGCTGACTGGGCGGTACGTTTGGTGCCTGTGGTGTGACCTGACGCGGCTGTACTGCTATGGTGGGTGGTGGCTCCGGTGATTCGCCGAGAAGCGGTCCCACAAGATCCGTGACCAATTCTGGTTCCATGGCGACATAGGCTCCGCCCCCGATCAGCACCAGCAAGAGAATCCAGAGGAAGGGTCGGCCACCCGATTTCTTGGGAGATTTCATGGGGGACGACGAACGTATGTTCGTCGTTTGTTCCAATTCCTCTTCCGTAAATTCCAAATCCGGTTCCGGCTGGCGAGCGAAGAGGAGACTCCAGGCCAGAGGGCTGCCGGCAAGCGACGGGTCTCCAGCGGTAGCGGACATCAGGCACCTCCCTGTAACGACCTTTTTCCATTCATGGAATCTGGGAAAGTACTTATCACCAACCAGGAGGGGTGTCAATTTTATGGGACATTTGGGCGAAACAGATTGCGGCGCGGCGGTGAAGCCGAGTCAGCACGATTGCACATGAGAGCAGGCCAACACTTGATGTTCACGGCTGCCGGATCGGTAGACCGTCAGGCCCTTGCAACCAAGCTCATGCGCCAGTAAGAAAGCTGCGGCCACGTCTTCCGGTGTAGCATCGTGGGGGAGGTTGATGGTCTTCGACACGCCGCTATCGCTGTGCCGTTGGAAGACTGCCTGCATCCGCACATGGTGGGCCGGTGCAATGTCATGGGCGGTGACAAAGAGCCGGCGGAGGTCGTGAGGGAGTTGAGTCAGGTGTTGAATCGACTCCCGCAGGCCAATTTCCCGGCGTAAGGCGTTCAGCGACACCCCTCTGGCGCGAGCTTGTGCAACGAACTGAGGGTGCAGTGTTTCCAGACGGATATCTTCCATGATCGTGCGGGCGACGCTGATACCGTAGAGCGGCTCGATGCCGGCTGAGCAGTCGGCCAGAATGCTGATAGTACCGGTCGGTGCGATGGTCGTCACGGTGGCATTACGGCGCCGAAGTCCCCCGGCTTGCAGGCGGCTTCCTTTGTAACCGGGGAAGACCCCTCGCTCTTGGGCGAGTTGATGCGATGCTTCATGGGCATGGGATTCAATGAAGGCCATCAATTGATCGGCGATCTGCAATGCCTCGTCCGTATCGTAGGGAATACCCAGTTGAATTAACAGATCGGCGAATCCCATGATCCCCAGGCCGATCTTTCTCGTCAATTTGGTCTGTGTTTCGATTGCGGGAAAGGGAAACCTGGTTCGGTCGAGCACATTGTCGAGAAACCGGACGGCGAGGGGAATGATCGTCGCCAACCGATCATAGTCGATCGTGCGAGTGCGGCGTTGCGTGGTCAAGCAACGGGCCACATTAATGGATCCGAGCGTGCAGGACTCATAGGGGAGGAGCGGCTGTTCGCCGCAGGGATTGGTGGCTTCGATCATGCCCAAACGAGGTGTGGGGTTCGTCCGATTGATGGTGTCGAGAAATACGATCCCCGGTTCACCGCAATGCCAAGCCGCGTCCACCAACCGGTCGAAGACCATCGTGGCCGGAAGGCGCCGAGTGGATTTCCCGGTGCGCGGGTTAATCAGTGCGTACGATCGATGGCGTGTGACCGCCTGAATGAACCGGTCCGTAATACCGACGGAGAGATTGAAGTTCGTCATCTCGTTCGGCTGCCGTTTCAGTCCGATAAAATCAAGAATGTCCGGATGATCGACTCGCAAAATGCCCATGTTGGCGCCGCGTCGCGTTCCTCCTTGCTTGATGACGTCGGTGGACATGTTGAAGATGCGCATGAAGGACACAGGGCCGGACGCCACCCCGCTGGTCGTCGCCACTCGATCGGCGTGCTGACGGAGCCGGCTGAACGAGAATCCCGTGCCCCCGCCAGATTGATGGATCAACGCTTGATTCTTGACGGCATCGAAGATGGAGTCCAACGAGTCTTCCACCGGCAGCACGAAGCAGGCCGACAGCTGTTGGAGGGCCCGTCCCGCGTTCATAAGCGTCGGAGAGTTCGGCAGGAATACCAGGGAGGCCATCAGCTCATAAAATCGGGTCGCCATATCGTGTCGGCGCCCCGCCGCTGCATCCTGTCCCTCGGCCAACGCGATATCGTCGGCCACGCGCCAGAATAGCTGGGCCGGCGATTCGATGATGGTGCCGCGCTCATTCTTGGCGAGATAACGCTGGCGTAGGACCGTCAGTGCGTTGGGCGACAATCGTGGATGAGGAAGCCGAGCAGTTGTCCGCATACCGGAACCATTATAGCCTCTTCTCGTTCTCGTGCCACGCCGATTGAAAGAAGCGTCTCCCTCTTGAATCTTTCACGATCCGGTAGGCACAATTCAACCCGCGCGGATTCTGTATGAAGTCCTATCGAGAAGAACTGTGGTTTGAGACGAAGACCAGACGGGCCTACCTCAACATCACCCCGCAGGTTGACACCATCGTGCGGAAGAGCGGCGTGCGCGAGGGGTTGGTACTGGTGAATGCGATGCACATTACCGCCAGTGTGTATATCAACGATGATGAACCGGGACTGCTGCGCGATTACGATGACTTTCTCGAACGTCTCGCCCCGCAGGAAGCCCGGTACCGGCACAACGAGACGGGTGAGGATAACGGGGACGCACACGTGAAGCGGCAAGTGATGGGCCGTGAAGTCGTCGTCGCGATCACCGGCGGCAAGTTGGACTTCGGTCCCTGGGAACAGATTTTCTACGGTGAATTCGATGGACGCCGCCGCAAGCGCGTGCTGGTGAAAGTCATCGGAGAATAGGCGCGGCACATCGGCGGATGCGCGGTAGCATGAACCATTCCTGTGCTTGCGCGAGCGAAGGAAGTTTGTCAACATGGAGTCGCTCGATGCTGGCAAGCCGGTTGAGTTAGGTTGATCGGTCTTTTTGAGCGATAGGGAGCGACAATGTTAGCCTGGTCTCGTCCTGATCCCCTCACACGTGATCTCATCCACCTCATCAACGCCCGTCGTCACGATCATGGTGACACCGACGATGCCATCGATACGCTCCAGGCCTTTCTCGAACAGGGACGCGAGCACGATTTGTTGACGGTGCTTGCCGCGCTCGACGAGGAGATGGCGGAGTGGCTGTTCGACCTTGTCGCCGAGGCCAGCTGTACGCTGCTCATGGGCGGCTCGGATGATGACAAACCGTCCTATGCGGTGATGGGAGCCCTCGCGCTTCCTCTGCAAGCCAATCTCACGGCGCCGCTCAAGTTGAAAATCGACCCGATTGCGACGGCGGATCTGCTGCACCGCCACCTCCGGTTGTCGGGGGGAACCGTCGTGCGTGTGGAACCGCGTCTGCTCACGGATGCCACGCTGGAAATACTCACGTTGCAGGCGCTTCATGATCACATCGCCACGGTCGCCGATTCCCGCCGCGCGCAGGCGGTCGCGGCGCGAGTGTTGCCGCCGGTTGAGAATACCGCGTTTCTCTTGTTCGAATTGATCGGCGCGCCGGATCCCGGCTTGCCCGATGCGTGGGAAGATCGCCATCGGCGCGCCATGCTGGAAGGGCTGTTGGAGCAGTGCCCTGAGCTGGCGCTCGCTCCGCATATGATCGAAGCGCCGGTCTATGCCGCCTACGCGATGTTCGATGCGCAGAATGCGGTGCGGTTGCATCACTTGGCGGATGAGACCGCCGCCGTCTGGAGAGAGCTGGATCCGCTCGTGCGAGCCCGCACGGTCGTCCATCTGCACACACAATGCGGCAATGGGGTGTATATGCCCGTATGGACCGACCTGTTCGATCCTGAATTGCCGGACGAACATGGGCCGGCCTGGACCTCTCCCGATGTCTGGGTTTTCACGGCCGACCTCCCGATCGAATGGCCCGGTGAGATGTTGACCAACCGCTTGCTGGCCGAAGGCTGTACCAGATTCGAGAATCATATCGTCGAAACATCCGAGAATTAGCCTTCGACACCATTTCCCTGCCGGTGACCGGTTAGGTGCACGCGCCTATCCGGAGCCTGTTGCGCAAAACACGCGATTCAGTGATTTTCCTGCCGCCTTGTTTTATTCTCGGCGGTGATGAACAAGCTAAGAGAACAAGGGGCATCCGGGAAATCGCTCGCGGCCCTGGCATCAGCCGTTGGGTTGGCGCTGGTCTGGAGTGTCGTATGGGCGAATTTGCCATCCTGGGAAGAGTTGCAATCGGCACAAGCACGTGGTCCGATCGCACCGGCGGTGCCGGAATTGGATCTGACGATTCCCGGAGTTTCACCACGCGCCCCCGATGCTCCAAGTCGATCGGGGAAAGAAGGAAAAGGAACGGCGGGAGTCACGGCGTCGAAGGCGGCTGGCGGAAATCTCATGTCCCGGACGATGCGCGCCGGACAAGTTGCCGAGGTGAAATGCGCTGCAGAGGTGCAGGAAGCCTGTCCCGACGCGTTGACACAGGAAGAGCGGCTCCAGTGTCTGGCGCGGCGAGTGAATAAATTGTCTGCCCCGTGCCAAGCCCTTGCGCATAAGCGGATGGTGCGATGGAAGGAACGTGAGAGGTACAAGACTGCCTGCGCTGAGGACGTGAAACGGGTCTGCCGGGGAGTCGACGCGGAGGATGGGGATCTTCTCGCCTGCTTGCAAACGCGTGAACAGGAGTTGTCGCTTGGGTGCTACCAAAGTCTTCCCAAAGGCCAGATTCAGTTACGAAACTAGCCTGCCTCACGCGGCCAATTTCTCAAGACAGCTGCGGAGTTCTTGGGCGAATTCGCCGGCGCGCCGGTACCGATGCACCGGGTCTTTCTTCAACGCACAATCCAAGATGGTCTGTGCGGCGGGAGGCAAGTCGGAGCGGAGTGCGGACAACCTGAGAGGCGGCGTATGAGTCACGGCATACAACAACGCGGAGATATTGTCCGCCGCGAAGGGCGGATGGCCCGTCAACAGTTCGAACATGACGATGCCGAGCGAATAAATATCCGAACGCCCGTCCACTTTTTTGCCGGCGATCTGCTCCGGCGACATGTAGGTGGGTGTGCCCATCACCATCTCGGACTTGGTCCGCGAAGAAGACGCCAGTGTAGCGATGCCGAAGTCCATGACCTTCACGACCCGGTTGTTCGTCAGCATGATGTTGGCCGGCTTGATATCGCGATGCACGACGCCTTGCTGGTGGGCATAGTCCAAGGCATCGGCGACGGTCACGAGGATGGGGAGCAGCGTCTCGACGGGAAGAAGGGTTGATGGGCGCGTCCACGCTTTCAGGGTTGTCCCTTGCAGCATCTCCATCGCAATATACCCGAGATCGTCTTCTTCCCCGGCATCGTAAATGGTGACGATATTGGGATGAGAGAGCCGGCCGGTCGATTCAGCTTCGCGAAAGAATCTGGCTCGTATTTCCTGTAGCTTGTTTGTGTCGTCGAATCCATTGAGTCGCATTGTCTTGATGGCGACTAATCGTTGAATCGTCGGATCTTTACCTAAGTACACCACACCCATCGCTCCCCGTCCCAATTCCTTGAGAACTCGGTATCGTCCCAGGGTACTCGGCTGGTCCCCTTTGGCCTTGGGAAGGGCGGGGACCGTGTCCGTGTCACCGCTACGGGCAGCAGATTCCGTTTCGCCTGAATTTTCATCACCCGTAGCCGAGGCAGTGTGTTCTATGTGTGGTGCGGGATTCGAAAAAAATCGCTCAAGCGAGTCTCGATTCAAGAGCCACGAAACCGTCGTCCACAGGGCCGTCAGGATGAGAGCGGTGGTGTAGGCGATGGCATAATGCTGTGATCCGATTCGATCGATGAGGGAAAGTCCCACGGCCTGGAAGGTCTTGTCCATCGCGATCAGGGCGAACAGGCCGGTGACTGGAAGGATGAGCCGACGGATGAATGAGAACCCGCGTCCCGTATCGGGCATCTGCAGAGAGGCGCGGATCGAGAACAGACAGAGGATGACCAGTCCGATTGCTTCGACGACCAGACGGACAGTCTGTGACGCGTTCAAGCCGAAGATCGTGACGGGAAACGACGCCACTGGCTGTAGTTTGCCCAATATTGGACCCGCGAAGAGGACGACGAGGACCAGGATGGTATAGTGGAGCGTCCAATGCGATGTGGTCGTCATAGAGGTCCGGCGGTGAAGACTGGTGAAAGTCTAGCGGATAGGGAACGGGAGTCAATGAATAGCTGGAAAGATGCAAGAACGGCGGCTATTGCCGTGCCACGGCGGTCTTCATCTTGTCGAGCAGTGAGTCTGGAACATGGAGCGAGCCTTTGCCGATCCCCACTTCGATGTCGGGTTTCGTCAGGCCGTGGAAGTCGCTTCCGCCGGTCACCAGCAAGCCCTGTTGCTTGGCCAGCGCCAGGTAGTCGCGTGTTTGCCGTGGGGTATGGGTGCTGTAGTGTACTTCCACCCCGTCGAGTCCGTCGGCTTTGAGCGTTCGGACCAGATCCGTCAGGGTGCCCTCCGTGGTCTTGACCCAGGTCGGGTGGGCCAGGACTGCCAGGCCCTTTGCTTCTTTGATCCAGCGGATAGCTTCCGCCGGCGTCGGGAGTTCGCGCGGCACATAGGCCGGCCGGCCGTCTGCCAACCATAGGTTGAACGCCTCTTTGGCCGAAGAAACAACTCCTTTCTCCATCAAGACCCGTGCAATGTGTGGCCGTCCGACGGAGTCGGTGCCCGCGAGGGCGCGGACTTCATCATAGGTGATGTTGATGCCGGCCGCCTGCAGGCGTTCGATGATTTGTGGATTGCGGCGATGCCGGCTTTCCCGGAGGCGCGTCAGTCGTTCGCTCAGGCGGGCGTCTTCGTAATCGAGGAAGTAGCCGAGCATGTGTAATTCAGAGCCGCCTAGGAGAGAACTGATCTCGATGCCTGGAATGATCTCAATCCCCCGGGTCTTCCCTGCTGCCGTGGCTTCGGGGACACCCGTTGTAATGTCATGATCGGTAATGGCGAGGGCCGTTACGCCTGCTTTGGCGGCAAGTTCGATAACTTCGGCTGGTGTGCAGCTTCCGTCGGAATGGGTGGTGTGCAGATGGAAATCCACGCGGCTCATGCGGGTGCTCCAGAGGATATTGGTTTGGATGCCAGGAGTTGTGCTGTATAGACATGATCAGACCCATCCCCATCCACATGCGCTCCTTCGTCGTAGTGCAGCACGCGGAGAGGTGCGGTCAGGCCCAGCAGCTCATTGGAAGACAGACAAAATTCTCGCCGCTTCGGGTGCCGGTGATGAACGTGATTGTCGATGGTGAATGTTTCATAGACCAAGACTCCGCCGGGCCTCAACGCTTCCATGATGGCAGGGAACAGCGGGCGATGAAGATAGAAGAAGACAAGAATCACGTCATAGACGCCCTTCCCGAGGCCTGGTTCATTCGGCGCAGGTTGTTCAAGATCCAAGGCCCGCGTTGTGATGGCCGAGGGTGCATCGCTCTGTGCTGATGTGGAGAGGTATGCCAGCGCGCTCTCGTCGCGATCGACCGCGTCGACCTGAAAGCCGTGCGAAGCCAGAAACAGTGAATGGCGCCCCCGCCCGGCCGCGATGTCGAGGGCCTTGCCCTTGGGAAGCCGGTGCAGCTGCTGCAGAAGAAAATTCGCTGGAGGAGAAGCGGCCTGCCTGACCCTGTGCGCCAGTCTCGTCCGGTTGATCGTGATTCCGACGGAGCTGGTGACGGAGGTGATCGGCGGATGGAGTTTTCGTATCCAGAGGGCGACCTGTTCGACCGGGAAATCGTCGAAGAGCATGGTCAACAGTCGCTCAGCCATGGCTTCCAGGAGACAGACATCTTGGGCCGAGGCGACTTGTATCACACGCGTGGCCACAGCGGCATAGTCGATCGTGTGGGACAGGTTGTCCGAAAATCCGGCCCGCCCCAGTTCGCATTGCAATTCGAGATCGATGGCCATCGGCTGGGGTTTGGTCCGTTCTTCGGGAGTCACTCCGCAACGTCCGCGGAATTCCAGCCGTTCGATGACGATATGATCCAACATGCGGGCATTGTCGAGGATCGGGTTTTGGACTGTCAAGTCAATCGGGCAGGTGGTTCGATCGCGAAGGCCAGGGCCGCGCCTGTCACGAAAAGTAACGGCTCGTATCGAACCGATGTTCGGTATTGTCGATGAGCCGCACAATACTGTGGCGGTAGTTTCCGGTGTCATCCTTCTCGGTGAGATCCAGTTCCGGCCCGTTGTCCACCGGCTCGCCGGTTGTTGATGCGATCACTTTCACCAGTGGACGTTCACTGTCCGCCTTGTCGGTTGCCGGTTTGAGGACCACCACGAATTCACCGGTGGTGAGTTCCGCCAGCGTACCGATTGGGATGATGCCGACACAGGTCACGAAGAGTTTGAGGAGCGTGGGGTCGAAGCTCTTCCCGGATTTCTGAAACATCAAATTCAGCACCTTGGCCGGTGCCATCGGTTCACGGCGATACACGCGGGACGAGGTCATGGCGTCGTAGCAGTCCGCGATCATGAGAACACGCCCGGTCAACGACAGTTTCCACGGCGTTTTCAATCTCGGGTAACCGGAATAGTCCAGATTCATGTGATGCTCAAAGGAGGCTGCGGCCATACGCGCCGGGAGATTGGTGATGCCGCGTAATTGGGCGAGACTGAGGACCCCTTCTGTCGGGTGGCTGCGCATTGCCGCCCACTCCTCTTCCGTAAATTCTCCCGGTTTGTTGAGCACCTCAAGCGGGATCGCCGATTTGCCCATGTCATGAAAAAGCGCCGCCAAGCCGAGATCGGCCAATTCCACTTTCGGATAGCCGGCTCGGTTCGCGAGGGCGATCGCGAGGAGCGCGACGTTGACGGAGTGTTTCTGCGTATATTGGTCGTGGCAACGCAGTGTGGTGAAGCCCAGCATGGCGGGCTCGTCTAGCATCATGAGATCGATGATGTTCTGAATGGCGCGTTTGGCGTGTTTGAAGCTGATCGTGCCGCCGTCGCGCACGGATTGCGTCAGGGAGCCAGCTGCGGAGGACACCTTCTCGTAGGCGTTTCGCGACCGTGCCTTCTGCTGGGCTTTCGGATCTGATCCTGCCGAGTCCGATTTCAAGCCGAGCACACGAGGATCCTCGAGTTCGATGTTGGTGACGCCCAACGCCGCAAGTTCCTTGCGGAAGTCCGTGATCGACTTGGCGGCGGGATCGAGGCTCACAAAGAGATGGGCGAACTCCCGAAGGTCTGTGGAGGAAACTGATGAGGTGAACGTCAATCCACCGATCTTCCACTTGCTCATCGCCTCGATCACGCTGGAGACCACCAGCATTTGTTGCGCGCTGACTTTGAGATGGCTGTCCCACAGAAACAGAAAATCGTTTTGGAGACGCAACGTGGCCGGTCGGTCATGTGCCAGCGTCTGAATGAGCGTGAGCATGGTTTCGACCGGCTTGTCGAGGGCGGCGTTGGTGCGCCCGTGGATCTTGGAGGTTTTGATCAGTGTATTCAGCTGGGTGATGAGCTGGAAGCCCAACACCACGAGCTGCTGGTCCAAAATATCACCGGCCTCGGAGCCTTGGCCGATTTTTTGGGACAGCGATTTCTCATGTGCCAGAATCGGTTGCGTATAGTCTTCGGCGGTCGGCGCGTCGATTGAACGGGAATCGCTCACAATTGATGCTCCTTATTGGGGCAGGTCAGTCGGGACTTTCCCCTGTTGTTGCCGCTGCGCTTGCGACAGCGCATGGACACAAGCTTGGCGGACGGCGGCACCGCCTTTCTTGCCTCCCAATTCGAGCGCGGCCACGGCGGCTGGAGTCGCCAGCTTTCCCAGAGATTCTGCGGCCAATATGGCCAGTTCTTCTTTCTTTTTCCGATTCGTCCACGACCATTCGGTCAGGAGACCTTCCCAATAGGAGACCGCCTCGTCGCCGCATGTCGCCCGGATTGCCTGGAAGACCGCTCGGCGTTCGCTGACCGGACGTTCCGAAAAGTTGTCCGCGGACAGAGTCGGGGACCAGCTGGAAAATGGGGCGGTATAGTGTCCGGACACGAGTAGCTTCAACGCGGCGATGCGGACGCTTTCCTCTCCGTCCTCCATGAACGAGATCAGCTTCTGGCCATTGCCGTTCGGCCGGAAGAGGCCGATCGCCCGCACGACGTCTTTCCGGACGTGCGGATCCGGGTAGCGCGTCAGTTTTTCCACCGGCTCGGCGAATTTGGGGTCGTTCCACTTCATGAGAATGGCGAGCAAGTTACGGACATAGACCGGCCGGCGGTCCATCAAACCTTTGATCAACGGCTCAGGACGGTCTTTGGCCAGGACCAAGAGCGTGTCTGAGACAATGGCCTGGTGTGCAGGCAACTCAAGCTTTCCCAGGAGGGAGCAGAGTTGAGGAACGGCATCCGCTCCCATCATGAGCAGAATGGTCGAAAGCCCTCTTGTTTCGGCGGTAGGCGTACCATTGAGATACGTTTCAATACACTTGATATGTTCCGTGCGGCCCAATCCCGAGAAGAGCGACGCAACCTCTTGCTTGTGTTCTTGGCTGAGATCCGGACGTACGACGTCGGTCTCATGGAGGAGACTCAAGACATGTTCCAAGACGGTCCATTTTCCATCACGAAACAGGGATTCCACGATGCTGCCCCAGACGGTAAACAGCTTGGTCAGCAAGACTGGAGAAGTTTCGTACGCCAAGATGGCAGTCAGCATTTCCATGATGTACAGGAGGTCGTCCTGTTTGCTCTCAGCGTCGATCTCGCTCGCCAGGGTGGCGAGTTCTTCGTCGGTGACTTCATAGCCGATGAGGCTTGACTGGAGGCGTTTATTCTGAGCCCCGGCGCCCTCTCCTGTTCCCTGAGCCTTGCGTCCTCCTTGGTGGCGTTCACGGTCCAATAATTCCCGCAGCGTTGCATTCGATGAATTCATGCCTCCTTCGGCAGGGGCAGATTCGTTGTCACCCACTGAGACTTTGGCAATTTCTTCCGCGGTCACAATAGAAATAGTTGAGAGATTGCGAGTCCATAAGCGGGTGACGATATCGTCGTCGTCTTGGGTTGGGTCCAGGCCACCCCATAGTGACTCCAGAAAGTACGTCAGATCTTCGCGGCTGAGGCCCTGGTGGATCGAAAATTCCCGAATGCCGTCCGCGTAGAGTTTGAAGCCGACCCCCTCGCTGCCGCTGTCTTTGTCGGCTTGGAGCACGACGGTTTCGTTGAATACCAGCTCCGATCGCTGGATGAAAATTGTGAGCTTTGAGTAGGTATCGAGGTGGACGGTCAATTCTTCGAACAGCTGTTGCGAAAACTTCTGGGCCACGGGGTTGGTTGCCCCATAGGTCCGGTTGGACTTTGCCGTCTTCTCCAAAAGTTTGAGGGTGCGCTTGACGGATGCGGTTTCCGGATCTTCCGCGCCTTTTGCTGCCACGGCCGCGGCGATCATGTCCTGTGCGGTCTTGAGATCGGTCATGGAGCTACACCTACCGGGAGATCCGTGATTCGTCAAGAAAATCGCGGTTCTCCACGATGATCGATCTGGTGAAGATGGACATTGCCGGAGGTCGATGGTACCGGTACAATTCCGATCGCGAAAGAGGTTCCGAGGCGTTCCCTTACAGATGAGAATACACGGGGGATATTCGATGACCCGATCTGCGCTGATCATATGTTTCGGCGACAGTCTGACGGCGGGATTTCAGTCGCCGACTGCTGCGAATCCAACAGGACAGGAGACGCCGTATGGGCAGTACCTGCAAGACTTCCTTGGTGGATCCGCGCAGGTTCGTACCAGCGGCGTCTGCGGCGAATTGACCGGCGAGATGGTGATGCGATTCCGTCGCGATGTATTGGATCACAAGCCAGGATATGTATCGATCTTGGGGGGGACGAATGATCTCGGATGGAATGGAGCGCCCGAGGACGTCATGCGCAACCTGGTCAAGCTCTACGAACAGACGTTTGCAGGCGGTGGCATCCCAATTCCCGTGACCGTTCCCTCGCTCCGAATAGAAGACGGCCAAAACAGCCGGGAAGGGCGGGACTGGGTGGCCGGGCATGTGGCCCAGCGGGGACGGATGAACCAGTTGATTCGCGAGTACGCAGCGGCGAAGCACATTGCCTG
>DASUMN010000155.1:0-5391 GCA_036277675.1 Nitrospira sp.
GAGATGACGAATCTGGCGCGCCAGGAATACCTCGATCGGATGGGGCTCCGCCTTTGCGCTAAAGCCGGTGGTGAACAATCGGTAGCCGAGCCACCCTCCAACTGCGCAAACTGCGACGAGGCTCAGGACGACGAATGTGAACAGTTTTGAGCGTAATGTCATCTTCAGTCAGTCCCTCACCGAGCTCTCGATATACAAGACCTTTTAGGTCCACTGCGGGATTGCTCCTCTGGCTGTTCGACGTGCTTCGACTCTAACAGTCGCGCTGCACGATCGAGCGTCTGCTGGAACAGGGAGCGAGCGCCGACGAAGGTACAGTACTATTTCGATTTCTTGCAGCTGAACATTTGCCGGAGAAATTCTTTGGTCCGCACCCCATCGCCTCCTGCCAAGACAATCGGCCATATGTTTTCTCGCTCAGCTCCATCTATCATTCCACTGCCCGTTCATGACGTTCTACACCGGTTCCTTCTATGCCTGTTGTTGTGGATCACGCCTTTTGAGCAAATGTGTCTGTCTTCAGGGCGTCCCGATGTCGTACCTGCTGTACAGAATGGTGCTTGACCGGCAGCCGAATCTGGTTCTGCAAGATCACGGGATCAACACGGTGCCCGCATTGCACGCAGCGGACGGGCTCGACCTTGTGTTCGCCGGTATATTGCAAGTCGTAGTACCACTCGGTCACGAGCAGGCCTCCACAACGAGCGCAACATCTCGTAGAGAGCTGCCTGCTTCCGGGAAAAGGCTGTGTGACCAGCCCACTTTCGCTTTCTGAGACAGACCCACCCCACATCGATTCTTTTGACTTACTTCTGCGTCCCATGACTCGCCTCCCGGTATCGATTCATGCCCAGGTTCCCACGCCGTACCTTTTGTCCAACCGATTCTACCGGGATCATCATGTCGTGAATGTATAAAATGAGACACGCGTTCCTCTCACTTCCATTCAAACATCCGGCTCAGCGTGACCAGAACCTCTCCAAACAGTTTCTGAATACGTCCTCCTTCAAAACCTTCTGCGTGGGATTCTGACAGTAGGCCATAGTTCTGTTCTGCCCCGCGATGTGGCGCTTGCTGGAAAAAACTTTGTCGATGCGCGGGGAGGTCCCGTTTCAGAATATCCAAAGTGTCGCTCTACTCCCCATTCAGTGAGGTTCCGTGGGAGGAATTAAACACTATATTATCTTCTTAATGTTAATACCTGGATTCTTAACTGTCGGCTTCATGCCGAAACCGCACTGGCATGTTCTTGACCCTATTGACGGCATGTGTTTGAGAGGGGGAATCATCCGGTCCTGACTGAGTCAGCCGAAGTGGGCCTATGGCTCTGCTGCTAATGCTCTCTTCCTGGCCTCATTGGATCGCGTGGCAGGGTGGGGGGCCGTAGGTATCCAGACGCTCTCCTGACTGCTCGCAAGCTGTCTGGTTTTGACCAGACTGCGAATAAGTTTCGGAGGATACTGTAGGCAGATGTGCAGCATCGTCAGCAGACCAGAGGGCAATACCTTGGCAACGGTCCTATCGAAGGAGGAATGCACTATGAACACGACTCTACACAGCAAGCGGGTGTTCTGTGCGGTGCTCCTCCTATTCGCTGTCTCGTGGGGCGCGGTCTCGGGCCAGGCGGCAGACTCGCCACCGGCAATGCGTGCGTCTGGAACCGACACAACCATCACCACCATCGAGCCGAGAATTGCAGCCGGGGCGGTTGAAGATACGTTGAAGGCCTGTATGGCCAGGATACCGAAGGACGCCAGTATCGGCCAGCGTATGGTCGCTGAACAGAGTTGTGGACGGGATGAAAGCGATCGGAAACCCTTCCTGGCCGTCCCCGGAGCGTGGAGCATACGCCATGAACAGCGATCGGGTTTGTGGCGGGAGCCGGAACCATGGTGCTGATGTATTATGCAGCCAGGTCCTCTCTTGCGCGGGGGCGAACGGACCTCTCGCGGCACGTCGCTTGGCCGGCCGGACGAGGCTCGCGGCGGTAGCTCTGGATACGCATATCGCCACGGAATGGACCGACGGCCGCAGACGGGTGGACGCGGTACCGGCATTGATTGAGGCTCTCGCGGCGTCGCTGGAGCGGGAAGTGGCACAACTAAACCGCCTGGAATCCTCCGAACCATTGTATGACCGCATCGCACGCAGTATGGTAACCCTGCCGTGCGTCGTTTCACCTTCGACCAACATCGACGGGATGAGTGCCGCGTGTTGGTCTCCCTGCTGGAGTTCTGTGGCAGGGATCTCGCTGAATCTCAGGGGATGAGCACCAGCGAACAGTTAGCGGCGCTTGCCGAAATCAAGGCGGCGATACGGCCTGTCGATCGCGGCTGATTCCCGGAATCATGTACAATCCTGATGGGTCTGGCGATCTGTTCCAATTTGCCGACCGCAAGCTGGATCGGGATACAGTCTAGACCTCCCGTTTCAGAAACCGCATTGAGCAGGGAAAGCAATGATGCAGCATCAACTGTTTGTGTTGGCGTTCTTCCTCGTCCTCCTTGTGCTGTTCTACCAGATTGCCGTGATCTTTGCGCCCTTTCTTGTCCCCGTCCTCTGGGCCGTCATCATCGCCCGCATGACCAATGGCCCGTACTTGAAATTGGTCCATCTTCTTCGGGGGCGAGACACACTGGCGGCCGCTCTGCTGACATTTGCAACCATGTTCCTCGTCGTCTTCCCGATCCTATCTCTGACCTTTCTGCTCGTGCAGGAAACAACGATGGCCTACCGGAGTGTCGTGGAATGGGTCCAGGCCGGTGGGATGAAACAGCTCCCGGAGTACCTCGGCAAGATTCCGCTGGCTGGGCGGTTTATCCAGGAACAGCTAGGGACATTCGTGCTGGCGGGAAGTGGGTACGAAGGCTCCATTGCGGAGGGGGCGAAAACAGTGGGCACGTTCTTGTTGACTCAGCTCTCCGGTCTTGCTCGTGATGTTTTCTCGCTGACGATCGATTTGTGCATTATGCTCTTCACTCTGTTTTTCTTTTATAAGGACGGCAGCGGTTTATTTTGGCGGCTCTATCACCTCCTCCCCCTCGAAGAGCGACACAAACAGAAGGTGTTAAATCGTCTAAACAGCGCCATGGCGGCTGTTGTTAAAGGGGTGCTTGCGACCGCGGTCATGCAGGCGGTCTTGGCAGGAGGCGCCTATTACGTTCTCGGTGCACCCTTCCCCTTGGTGCTGGCGGCGATCACCGCGCTCTGTTCTCTCTTGCCATTCGGCGGGACAGCGTTGGTCTGGGTGCCGGTTGCCGGGTATTTCCTTGTGTCCGGGCCGATCTGGAAGGGCATCGCGATGGTCGTGTGGGGCGGCCTCGTGGTCGCACTCGTCGACAATTTACTCGCACCCTACTTCATCGGACATACGATGCAGTTAGCGCCGCTCTTTCTCTTTTTCAGTATTGTTGGAGGGCTGGCGGCCTATGGGTTTATTGGTGTGTTTCTCGGCCCCATCTTATTGGCGATCCTGCTCACGGTAATTCACATCTATGAAGAAGAATATCAAACGAAGGACCTTGTCATCGAAAAGACCGGAACGGGTATATGACGGAAAGGAAGCTAAGCCGAAGGCCACCCTGCCTCATATTGCTGACGCGCGCGAGGGGTGGTTCTGAGAGGAGTTCTACGTGAGCCATACTCATGCGCATACACGTAGGTCAATTCGGCGCCCCAAAAGAAAATCAAGGCGGAATAGTACACCCACGCCAACATGATCATGAGTGAGGAGGCGGCCCCGTACATTGAGGCCATCGCCGTTGAGCCGAGATAGAGGCCGATGACCCACTTCCCGATCATAAAGAGCGTACCGCTTGCCGCCGCACCGAGCCAGACATCCATCCAGGCGATATATCCGTCCGGGAGTACCTTGAACATGAGGGCGAAGAGTAACGTGATCACCGGCAAGGAGACGGCCACATCCACGAAGATCAGGATCACCTGAGGCTCTGGCATGGCCTGAAGAATGAATTTGCTCAAGGCCGCCAGAACGGCACTCAGGATGAGTGAGCCCAGAAGCAGCATGCCGGTGCCGATCACGAGCATGAAGGGCAAGAAGCGACTTTTGATGACGCCCCATAGGGCAGCACCATTTTGTGGCGTAATCCGCCACATGAGATTTAATGCATCCTGAAGTTCACTAAACATTCCCATCGACACGATGACCAGGGTGACCAGGCTGACGACTGTGGGTATGGTGCCCTGCACCGGCTGGCTGGCGCTCTCCAGCATGTTGGCAATGGCGTCAGCCCCGGGCGCTCCAATCCAGTCTTTGAACTGGCCGAGCATTTCGTCCTGCACAACTTTCTCATCCACCACCAACCCGGCAACGGCAACGGCAATGGTCAGCAGTGGGGCGAGGGAAAAAAATGGTGTAGAAGGATAAGGCCGCGCTCAACCGCAACACATTGTCGTCCCACCATTTCCTGACGGTCGTCTTTGCCAATCTCACGAGCCGGCGGAACGTCATGCTCCATTCTAGTTCGGTTCATCCTCATAGGGAAGCTCACGGGAACTGTCGGCGAGCATATTGAGCAATTTTGACCAGATCTCGCCATTGGGTTCATGCCAAACTTTGCCCGCAGGCGAAGCGGGGCGCGTTTGGGGGAAAGATGGCGTGAAGATGGGAAAGAATGACCGCATAGTGAAAGAGCAGCTCTAGAGTTTCATCCACACAACACCGGTGCCAGCCGTTCGGCGAACATTACCCACAGGTGGTGTCGGCGGACCACAGCGCACAGGGTTTTACTAAGGAGGTGCACGATGAGGGAGGCCAATTTCAGTCGCACTACCGCACAACAAACGGAGGTGACATCCTACGCTACTCCGGTCGGTGAGAAGACTGGCCAGATGGCACAGGCATTCAAACGGGCTGTGGTTGATCACCACCACATTGCACAACGCGCCTATGAACTCTATGAGCAACGGGGACGGCGGGGCGGCCAGGATGTGGAAGACTGGTTGAAGGCAGAACATGAGCTGGCTAGATCCGTCAGTCGCAAATGATGCGGGTCATGACAGCAGAGACGTGCGTTACGAGAGATCTCTGATTAGGAGCAGGCGCCCATCGATTGGCAGTTCGTGTAGCGAATATGTCTGCATGCATTGGGTGAGGGCTGAAATGAACATACGACTTGTTGTTGCGCTGTTTCTGTTTCTCTGCTTCGTGAGCGTTCCTCTGTCTGCGCAGCCTCCGTGTGAGGACTGTCTGTGTGAGGATTGTCTGGATGACGCGAGGCATCTTCTGAAGCAGTGTCTTGAGGGCGCCATCAGTCAAGAGGATAAGAAGTCTTGTTTGGAGAGGCAGCAAGCACGATCAAAAGGTTGCGAGAGTAACCAGTGCATGACGGAGCGAGCCTCGCGCAAGATGGACAAGCCTGTTGAACAGAA
>DASUMN010000156.1:0-10521 GCA_036277675.1 Nitrospira sp.
AACAGAGGGGCGGCCATTCTAGAATGGCCGCCCCTCCAGGTAACAGGAACCGGATCAACTACCAGCGGTCGCGCTTGCCACCACCACCTGCCCGGGCGCCGCCGCCACCGAAGCCACCACGCCCACCACCGCCGCCCGTACGCGGCTCTTGGGGACGCGCTTCGTTGACCGTCAACGTACGGCCGCCCATTTCGGAGCCGTTAAGCGCCGTGATGGCCGCTTGGGCTTCAGCGTCCGCCGACATTTCCACAAAGCCGAATCCGCGGGATTGGCCGGTAAACTTATCCGTGATAATCCGTGCGGATGCCACGGAGCCGTGGGCTGCAAACAAATCGCTCAATTGCTGCTCGGTCGCCGAATAGGGCAACCCACCGACATAAATCTTTGAACCCATCGGGGTTCCTCCTTATAAATGATGACATTGTCTTGAACACGAGGACCGAGGGGGAAGGAGCGGGCCGAAGGCGCGAACCATGCAGCGACTTGGTCTGACTTCCGACGAGATTCCCGGACAAGGCAACATCCGCGTTGTGGGTCTGCATGCTTGAATCGCTCTACCGCGAGACCCGTACGATAGAGTGCCTGTACATTAGCACAGAGATCTTCCTGATTACAACCTTACTCGCCAATTCTGACAAGCAGCCCTTGGTCCTTGCAATAGGCGAAGGTCCGGTAAAACCACCACACGGCGATGACCAGGAACAGGCCATTGAGGCCCATCGCCCAAGCCAGGCTGGCGCTCGGCGCACCCTCCGCCCCCAACACAGCCCGCATCCCCTCGAAAATATGGGCCGCCGGGTTCGCCCACGCCACGGGCTTCAACCAGCCCGGCAAGATCTCCATCGGATAAAACACGCAGGAAATAGGCTGAAACAAGAACACCATGCTCCAGGCCAAAACCTCCGCCTCTTGCCCGAACCGCATGATGAGCGACGTGGTAAAAACACCGATCACCCAGCCGGTCAGTACCAGGTTCAGGATGAAGGGAATCAGCCAGAGCCCGATCATGAACACATTGTAGGAGTAGAAGAGCAAGGCGCACAGCGTCATCACGATCGCCACAGCTGCTACCTTGAAGATGCTCATGACCATCGTGGCGACCAGAAACTCACTCGGTTTGAGGGGACTGGCGAAGAGATTCATTAAATTCCGGGCCCAGAGCTCTTCAAGAAACGAGATGGTGATGCCTTGTTGTGATCGAAACAGCATATCCCACAAGATGAGCGCCCCCAGGAAAAACGTCACGAACCCCGGCACCTGGCTCTGAAAGCGTGTAAGGTAGACGGTGATAAAACCCCAGATCACGAGATCCAGGAACGGCCAATAAAAAATCTCCATGATGCGGGGCAGACTGCGCCGATAGAGATAGAGATGCCTGGCGACCAGGGCCAGGATGCGATGCAGCTTCATCCGCACCCTCCGGCTCCGCCGCCATGTTCTCCGCCACATCCACCGCACTCCTGGTGCGCGCCGAGCACCGTGCCCATGAGGTACCTCACGCCGCCGAGCATGTGCACACCGGCGAACCGACCATCAGGGGCGCGGCGAAGTCCAAATGCGACAAGGACCAGCGGCATAACACCGAGGCCGCAGGCAAACGCGAATCCTGGCACCCGTGAGGAGTCCCACAACCAGGCCAGTGCCGCCAGCATGAGGAGCGGAATCGCCAACCCGGCCAAACTGTTCAGGAGAACCCGTTGACTGCACGTTCCACGCATGTACCCGACCGTCCCGATCACGAGCCAAAACAACCCCCAGCCGGCGCTCAAACCGAGTCCTCCCGCCAACAATCCCGTCCCGAATTCGAACCAGGGCTGTGCCATTGCGCTGGTCTCCCCTTAACGCCGCGATTCACGTGCCAGTTTCAAGAATACCTCCTCCAAATCGGCCTGACCGAAGCGCGTCACGATTTCCTGGGCCGTCCCCTCAGCCACAATCTTGCCGCATTGCAAAAAGATAATTCGGTCCGACATTTCCTCCATCTCCCGCATGTTGTGCGAGGTATAGAGAATGCTTAAGCCGGAAGACCGGCGCTCTTCTTTCAGTAACGCCCTGATTTTCTCGGCAATATCCGGATCGAGGCTGGCGGTTGGCTCATCGAGAAAGAGAATCTTGGGTTCCGTGAGAAACGCCTTCGCCAAGGTCACACGAGTCATCTGACCGGACGACAGTTTTCTCGTGACCTTTGTGCGGAACTCCTCCATCTCCAGCTTCTTGACGATCTCATCCACACGCCGCGGGATATCCGACAGGCCGTACAGCCGTGCGACGACCCAGAGGTTCTCCTCGACCGTCAACGACTGGGGCATCGAGATATAAGTGGAAGAAAAATTGACCTGCTGGAGAATCGCTTCCCGATGCGTCGACAGGTCCATCCCGAACATGCGAATCGATCCTGCCGTCGGGGTGACGAGGCCCAGCAGCATTTGGATCGTCGTCGTCTTTCCCGCCCCATTCGGGCCGAGCAGACCGAGGATCTCGCCCGGCTTGATCGAAAAGGAAATGCCGTCCACGGCGAGAAAGTCGCCGAATCGCTTGCTGAGATCAGTGACGTCAAGGACTGGAAAGGACATCGTCGTACAGCTACCGCACGTTCACGAAGACAGCAGCTCGTGGAGCTTCTCGGGAAGATGGCAAACTTCGCACTTTCGTTCGATCACCTTGCCCTGGTATTCGGTCTTTCCATCATGGCACCGGAAACAGTCGTTGAGTGCCCGCCTGCGAAGATGGGACCCTTCCGGGTGGTCCGGATGCCAGGGTTTGCCATCGGCAGAAACATGTCCCCGTGGAACCACGATAGGATAGCCCTTGATTGGCCGGTCATGAACCACCCCGGCGTGGCAAGCCATGCACCCATCTCCGTTCCCGCTTCTCTCGAACGCCTCCATATGTTTCCGATGGCTCATGACAAGGCCGACCTCTTTCACCGGCGACGGCAAATCGCGTGGTGCGACTTCGGAAACTCGAAGAATGTTCCGATGACAGCTTAGGCAGCGTCCGGAATCGACGTTCGCTTTCAGGTTATGCGGTTCGACCGGAGTCCCGAAGGCATAGCGCACCGCATCCCGTGTTCCAGCCCACACCTTGTCACGCAACCAGCCTTCGAGTCCTGGCCTGACATGGCAGTCAACGCAGGTGACTTCCTTGTGCGAGGACGCAACCCAGCTCTCATAAGACGGGGCAATCACGTGGCAGCCGGCGCAGAACTTTGGGTCGTCGGTCAAAGGAATGGCCGCGCCGCCGAGCGCAAGTACGCCGGCCGCGAGACCGAGGAGGACCGCAAGTCTAGGTGTCCAGCTCATGCTCCGATCGAGCACGTCGGGGAAACCGCTTCATGATGAGTGCGGCGACGGCAGGCACGTCGTCCAGACCAAACACTGGCACATCGAGCGCGACCGGCTGGTTGGAGACCACCGCCAGCAATCCGTCTGACGAGACAGGCACTTCCCCGAATTGATCGCGGACGATTACGATTTTCGGATACCCTTCGTGTTTCCACCCTTCCGCGATGATCAGATCGTAGGTCCCGTCCAGGAATCTGTCTCGTACCTCTTCGACCTTCAGCTCGTCCGAGACATCGGCAAACAAGGCCATACTCCCTTTCGACAGCACCACGACGCTGCTGGCTCCCGCCTGCTTGTGCCGCCAGCTATCCTTGCCTTCCGTATCGAGATCGAACCCATGGCCCGCATGTTTGACCGTGGCCACTTTATACCCGACACGCACCAGCTCAGGAATCACCCGTTCGATAAACGTGGTCTTGCCGCTGTTCGACCGTCCGACAAAACATACGATAGGAATGGACATAGGGGGGCCTTCGTCAACAACAGGACAACCGATGTCCGTCGGCATGAACGTGCTCGGACTTCGTCAGCCAAGCCTCTCCGCTCAACAGTTGGACTGTCACCAGGTCGCCAGGAGCCAACCGTTCCACCTCAACCGGCACATCGATCAGGCAATTGGCTTTCACCATTGAGGTGAGAATTCCCGATCCCTGACCGCCGGTCGTCCGAACCTTGAAGATGCCTTCTTCACGCGTGAGAATCCCGCGTAAGAAGTGCCGCCGGTCTGGACGCTTCGAAAATGTTTCTTGGAACACCGCGTCCACTACGGGACGGCCGTAGCTGCGGCGTCCGCCCATCTTGAGCAGGGCAGGACGAACCAACTGTTCGAAGGTGACCATGGACGAAACGGGATTCCCCGGCAAGCCAAAGGCCAGCTTGCCCTGAATTTTCCCGAAAGCCAGCGGCTGACCCGGCCTGATCGCCAATTTCCAGAAGTTCATCTCCGCGCCGATTTCCCGGAAGACGGCTTTGGTAAAGTCGTAATCTCCCATCGACACTCCGCCGGACAGCACCAGGATATCGGCATTCAAGCCCTGTGAGATTTTTTCCTTCAGCGCCGCCTGAGTGTCCCGCGCGATGCCGAGCAGCAAGGGGATGCCACCCGCTTCCTGCACGGCGGCCGCAATGCCGTAGCTGTTCGAGTTGATGATTTTCTCGTCGCTGAACCGTTCGTCGAGATCGGCCAACTCGTCGCCCGTCGAGAGAATGGCGACGCGAGGCCGTTGATACGCGAAGAGAAACGATTTGGCCAGCACGGCCAGCATGCCCGCTTCCCCAGGGCGAATCGGCGTCCCCCTCGCAATGATACACTCGCCCTTCTTGACGTCTTCACCGCGAGGCCGGATATTGGCGCCCCGCGGTTCCGGCTTGAAAACGCGAACCGTGTCCGGAGTCTGCTCTGTATCCTCGACCTTGAGGACCGTATCAGCGCCCTGAGGGATCGGCGCGCCGGTCATGATCCGGATGGCCTGCCCAGCGCCGACCGTTTTCGACGGCATCCTGCCCGCCGGCACGTCTTCGATCACGGCCAACGTCACCGGCTTCTGGATCGCATGATCCTGCTTGATGTCCTCCCAGCGAACGGCGAATCCATCCATGGCGCTATTGTCCCACGGTGGGTTGTCCCGCTCAGCGACGATATCTTCGCCAATTGTCCGTCCGAGGGCATCGAGCAGAGAGATCTTCTCCAGGCCTAGCACGGCCGTCGCGTCGAGCACGATGTGTTGCGCCTCGTGAAGGGGTGTCAGGTGGTTCATCATGTCCGTCGTCGGTTGGCGGCCGTCAGCTTAGCCGTGCAGCGGGTTTCAGCAACGAACTGCCCTTCTTGCAGAATGCTTCGACTTGGTTGGCGATACGATGGTAGGCCTCGGCGGTCGGCGTATCGGAGTTGAACAGCGCGAACGGCTCGCCTGCATCGGATTGGGTCACCACATCGGGGTCCAGTGGGATGCGCCCCAGAAACGGCACGCCCATGTCGAGAGCGGAGGCCTCGCCGCCCCCCTTTCTAAACACATCGATATGGTGATGGCAATTCGGACATTCCAGTCCGCTCATGTTTTCCACGATGCCGATGATGGGCACCTCACTGTCTTTGCAGAACGTCACCGACTTGCGCGAGTCGAGCAGCGCGACTTCCTGCGGTGTGGTCACGATGACGGCCCCGCTGACCGTGCCGAGCAAATCGATGGTCGTCACCGACTCGTTCCCGGTCCCGGGAGGCAGGTCGATCAGCAGGAAATTCAGATCCTGCCACTCCACGCCGCCGAGCAGCTGATTGACGAACTCGTACTTGTACGCGTCGCGCCAGATGATTGGGTCATCTGAATTTTGCAGGAGAAACGACATCGATGCGATTTTGAGATTGTAGGCCTGAAACGGAATGATCCCGCCGCCGGTGCTGATCTTGAGCTTCTGCCCTTCGGCGCCCACCATCTTGGGAATGTTGGGTCCGTGAATATCCATGTCGCAGATACCGACGTGCCACCCTTTGAGCGCGAGACTGACGGCGATATTCGTGGTGCACGTGCTCTTACCCACCCCACCCTTGTTGCTCATGATGAGCACCTTGTGCTCGATCCGCTCCATCCGCTTGGCCACGAGCCAGCGACTGTGCCCCTCCTTGTCCTTCTGGCACCGTTCGTTCTCGTCGCAGATGGCACAGGCCCACAGGTACGTGCAGGCGTCACTACCCCCGCTGCTAATCACATTGAGCTCACGTCCCATGACTAATCCTTGTTATCGAGGCACTCCTACCGACTACCGCTGACGGCCCGACGAGGGAACCCCCACGTACTCGCCCTCCGAAGACTTGGCCGCCGATGCACCCGCCGCACCAGCCCCCGCTGTCGCCATCGCCACCGCAGGCGCGGCGGCCAGCGTGTCTTCGGCGGGCCTCTGCTTGCCAAAGAACTTGGCGCCGAAAATGCCGACCCAGTAGAGAAGAAACATGGGACCGGCCATGAGACACTGGTTAAATGGATCAGGCGTGGGTGTCAGAATCGCGGCAATGATGAACGAGCCCAGTAACGCCCATTTCCAATACCGGATCAGAAACGGCGCATCGACCCACCCCAGCTTGGCCATGAGTGTGATCGCCAGCGGCACTTCAAAAATCAGTCCGAAGACCAACAAGAACCACAGGGCGAACCCGACGTACTGCGCGATCGAGATTTGCGGGGCAAATCCCGCGTTGACGCCATAGGAAATCAAAAAGTTCAGCGCAAACGGGAGGATGAAAAAGAAAGAGAAGCCGACGCCACAATAAAACGCCACGGTACTGATGCAGACGAATGGACCGACGAACCGCCGTTCCTGCGCATGCAGCCCCGGCACCACGAACCGCCAGATTTCATACAGCACATAGGGCGTCGCCAGCACCAGCGCGAACAGCCCCGCGACCTTGACGTTCTGCCACAGCGCCTCGGCCGGGGCCAGAAACACAAACGGGACGGTCGGCAGATCCGTCGGCTCCCAAGACAGGGTGCTTGGCACAAACATGTTCTGCAGGGGGATGCGCAGCCATTTGACCAGGGTGTCCGCATAGAAAAACGTCCCCACAAACACGATCGCCGTAATGATCGCCGTGCGGGTCATCCGCACTTGGAGCTCCACCAGGTGCTCCATGACCGGCATCTTCTTGTCTTCCAGCGGCTTGAAGACCGAGTCTTGCAGCCAGCGATTGAATGCGTCCAGCACAACCCCTCACTTGGGATTCACGGCCACGAACAGACTGTTCCCCTGCCGATTGACCAACAAGACCGCCAACTCGTCTTTCTTGATCTTGGCGGCGGCCTTCTGATACTCGTCCAGAGTCTTGATCGTTTCATGGTTCACTTCCTGAATCACGTCACCGCGCTGCAACCCCGCGGCTTCCGCCTGTCCGCCTCCTTCTACCGAGACGATCACCACTCCTGTCAACTTCGCGGAGATGTTCAATTGGCTCATTAACGCGTTGTCCAACGCCTGAACGCGAAGGGACGCGAGAACATTGTCCGGCGGCTTGATCGTTTCGGTCGGCTCTTTAGACGGCGCCGGTTCTTTCTTCGCCAACATTTCATCCGACGGGCGTTCGGCAACCTTCACGGCAATCGTCTGTTCCTTGCCGTCGCGAAGCACTTTAATCGTTGCATCTTTGCCGACCATCGTCCGCGCCACGAGATTTCTGAGCTGGCTGACGCTCTGAATATCCTTGCCGTTGAACGCCACGACGACATCGCCCCGCTTGATCCCAGCGGCCTGCGACGGCCCGTTTTCATTGACGTCGCTGATCAGCACACCTTTCCGATTCTCCGGCAGTTTGAACGACTTCGCCAAGGCCGGTGTGATTTCCTGGATGGCGACCCCCATCCAGCCGCGCACGACTTTTCCGGTCCGTTGGAGACTCTCGACGATGTCGAGCGCAATACTGCTGGGAATCGCGAAGCCGACGCCTTCGGAGCCGCCCGTTCTGGAAAAGATAGCCGTATTGATGCCGATCAGATCGCCGTTCATATTCACGAGCGCCCCGCCGGAATTGCCGGGGTTGATTGCGGCATCGGTCTGGATGAAGTCTTCATAATCGGCAATGCCGACGTTCCCGCGCCCCAGGGCACTGATGATGCCGAGTGTCACCGTGGAGCTCAACCCGAAGGGACTGCCCACGGCCAAGACGAGATCGCCCACCTGCAACTTTTCGTACTCCGCCCACTTGAGCGACGGCAGATCCTTGGCCTCGATCTTGATGACGGCCAAATCGGTCTTTGGATCTGTCCCGATGATCTTCGCGGAAAACTCGCGCCGGTCGTTCAAAGTCACTGTGATCTGGCTCGCCCCTTCGACGACGTGGTTGTTCGTGACAATAAAGCCATTTGGATCAACCACGACACCCGAACCCGCGCTCTGATCCGGCCGGCCATGCGGCGCAGGCGGCGTGTGCGGCACCGGCGGTGGGGTCGGCAAATCCTCTCCACCCGGCTCCTCACCCGGCGGTTTTCCGAATGGCCCCGGAGGCAAGCCACCACGACGGCGCCCCCCTTCTCCTCCGCCAGTCACGGCGATATTGACGACGGCGGGTGTCGTTTTCTTCACGATTTCGGAAAAGCCCTGGGCGAACGCAGGCGGAACCCCAGCGGCTGAGGCGGACACCGCGCCGTCAAGGCCGACAAGGGCACAGAATCCCAACAGCAATCCACCGCCGATCGACCACGCGGTCATGGGCTGACGTCGATACTCCATAGGAATAGTCCTCCAGAAGATTGATCGCATCCAAATCCCAAGGCACACCACTACTCTGATGACCGGCTTCGTCTCCGAACCAGACTCGTCATGTTCAGACAAAGCCGCCATGCCATGAACGTATCATCTTACACTAATCTTTCCTTGGGCTTCAAAGAGGAAAAGTCTAGAACATTTGGCCCGCACGAGCCCGTACGCCGCGTAAGTCAACAGAATGCTGGTTGCTTTCACCCCATGTTTCCAGTACCGTGGCCCGAAACCGATTCAATGGGCTCAGTCGTGACCCCTTCCAGTAAGCCACCTTCACGCCGATCATTCTCCGCTGCATGTCTGCCCCTGGCCGGATGTGCCGTCCTGCTGAGCGCCGGATGCGCCAGACACCTGGAATTTCCTCCCATGGGAGAGCCTCTGCCCTCTACGGTCAAGCTCGCATTATCGCCGTCCATCACGCCGCAAACCTTTCATTACACGGACTCTTGCGGCCAGCCGGAAGAAATCCCGATCGGCCGCCAAATTGAAGCCGCGCTGCGTGAAGGGGCACGTCGAACGTTCAAGACCGTGGTTTCCGATGACGACGCCGGCACAGCCGTCGCATCGGATCATGTCATCAAGATCGACATCCGCGATTGGTTCTTCGCGCTCGATAAGGACGCGCTGTACGATCGGGCTCCCGCGACTATGCGGATGAACACGTTCGCGCGGATGTATGACAAGACCGGCACCCTGCTGCGGGAAACGGAGTTCAAAGTCGTCCGGCAAGAACGGCTTCGGCTGGAGCGACTCGGCAAAAACTGTGGCTACATCATCGACTCTTTTATCGAGAATACGGCCATTGAATTGGCTTACAAACTCTTCATGGATGCCAGAGTCGCGCTCGGAGGACCACCTGCTCCAACTCCGGTGGCCGAGGCCCCCATCCCTGATTCACCCGGTTCGCCTCCGGCGATCACCGCGCCTGCTTCGCCGTCGAGGCTTCGATTCAAGGCTCTACTGCTGGACGAGAACGGCAATCTGATTTTTGAGGGAGGCGAGCATGTCCGCGTGCGTGTGGATGTCGTTAATACCGGCCCGACCCCGATTCACAATGCCTCGGCCTCTATCACCGGCACGCCGGCGGTCATCGGACAATTCCCGGCGACAACGCTGACGATTCCATCGCTGCAACCTGGTGAAACCAAGTCGCTCGAATTCGTGGCCACATTGCCTCCGAGCCTTCAGCCGCAGCACGTCGAGATCCGTGTGTCCATTACCGAAGCCGGGGGAGCCGCTGCACGGCCTCAGACGCTGTTGTTCATCATTCAGCCGGCAGGCGCCGAAACGCGCTGACCCGCTCGATTCCTGGCGGCTCGCAAGTCACGAATTCGACCGGCGCTCGCAATGCTCAATACAAGGTCCGACCCCTAACTTCCTCGTTCGTCAGGTTGTCCAGTGGATAGCCAGTTGCTTTCGCCCTATATGTCCAGTACGGTGGGGAAAATTATCGCAACAGGCTCAGTAGTGGCCCCTTCCAACAAGACACCGTCACTCCGATCATCCTCCGCCGCACATCTGATCCTGACCGGATGTACCGTCCTGCTGAGCCCCGGATGCGCCTGGCATCTGGATGTTCCCCCCAAGGCAGAAACACTGCCCTCTATCGTCACCCTTGAGTCATCTCCTTCTAAAACCACCTCTGCGTCGCTGTCGAAACTTCGCTTCAAGGCCCTGCTGCTCGACGAAAACGGCAATCTGTTTTTGGAAAGCGGCGAACAGATTCGGGTGCGTGTGGATGTCGTTAATACCGGCTCAAGCCCTATCCAGAATGCCTCGGCTTCCCTCACTGGCACACCGTCGCTCATCGGACAATTCCCGGCGACAACGCTGACGATTCCATCGCTGCAACCTGGTGAAACCAAGTCGCTCGAATTCGTGGCCACATTGCCTCCGAGCCTTCAGCCGCAGCACGTCGAGATCCGTGTGTCCA
>DASUMN010000157.1:0-4689 GCA_036277675.1 Nitrospira sp.
GGATTCGGCCCGCAAAGAGGGCAGGCGGGATCCTTGGGGCGTCCGACCTTGCGAAACTTCATGTCGAGCGCGTCGTAGATCAGCAGTTTGTCGGCGATGGTTTCGCCGGTGCCGAGAATTTCTTTGATGGCTTCGGACGCCTGCAATATTCCCATGGTGCCGGCCAACACGCCCAAGACGCCGGCCTCTTGGCAATTCGGGACCAGGCCGGCAGGGGGCGGCTCCGGATATAAACAGCGATAGCAGGGATACCCGGCATGGGGCTTGATCGTCGTCAACTGTCCCTCGAATCGGAACATGCTGGCGGAAATCAGCGTTTTCTTGGCAAAGAAACAGGCATCGTTGACGAGAAATCGCGTCGTGAAGTTATCAGAGCCATCGAGCACAATATCGTATCGGGAGACGAGGGAAAGAATGTTCTCGGCATCGACCAATTGGTGATAGGCGTTGATCGTAATGTCCGGATTGATCGCTGAGAGCGTCTTCTTGCCGGACTCAACCTTTGGTTTTCCCAGCGTGGCGGTCGAGTGCATGATCTGCCGCTGTAAATTCGACAGGTCCACGACATCGCCGTCGACGAGGCCGATCGTCCCGATGCCGGCAGCGGCGAGATAGAGGCCCGCCGGCGAGCCGAGTCCGCCGGCGCCGATCAATAGGACCTTGGCGCGTTTCAGCTTGAGTTGGCCTTTGCCGCCGACATCCTGAAGAATGATATGACGGCTGTAGCGTTGAATTTCTTGTTCCGTGAGTTCCATGCCGGTTTCGTTAACCGTTAATCGTGATTCGTGAATCGCCGTTTTTTCATTGATTAACGGTTCACGTGCAACGAATAACGCTCCTATTCGACGACATTCAGTTCAATCGGATCGACGACACAGCCCTTTTTGCGGAGGCCTTCGAGCGCGCGCTCGATTTCCGCCGTCTCGCCGGAGAATTCGACATCCGCCCAGCCTGTGGTGTCTCGCACGTCTGCGCGTCTGACGTCAGTCACAACGTTATATTCGCGTCCGATCTGATAGATGATCGGCTGTCGAATCTTGTCTTCGGGGAAACGGATATGGAACCGCAAGTGTGACGTGTGTGCCATATGATCAGCCTCCCGCAATCGCCGGGACGATGGAGACTTCGTCGCCGGTTTTTAAGGCGGTGTCTTTGCCCTTCAGGAAACGGATGTCTTCTTCGTTGACATAGATGTTCACGAACCGGCGCAATTCGCCGCTGTCGTCGCAGAGGCGTGCCTTGATGCCGGGATAGGAGGTCTCCAGCGTGTTGACCAGATCCGCGATGGAGCCGGCGGCCACGTCGACTTCTCCCTGGTTCTTCGTCAATGGTCTCAGCGGAGTTGGAATGCGGACTTTAATCATGCGTCACCACCACCATTTTTCCCGAGCTTAAAGGTTTTCTCAAAAGCCACGAGGCTCGGTTGAATGCGGGTCGGCCGTCCGACGGCATCGATGACCGCTTCCTGCGTCTTCAATCCGTTGCCCGTGATATAGGCCACCGTGACTTCGTGTTTCTTGATGATGCCCTGTTTGACCAGCTTCTTGAGCACGCCGATGGTGACACCGCCGGCTGTTTCCGCGAAGATGCCTTCGGTTTGCGCGAGCAGCTGGATGCCTTCCACCACTTCTTCATCGGTCACCATATCCATGGCTCCGTGGCTCTCAGCGGTGGCTTTGAGCGCGTAGTAGCCATCCGCCGGGTTGCCGATGGCGAGCGATTTGGCGATCGTCTTCGGCTTCACCGGCTTGAAGAAGTCGCGTCCGCCCTTGAAGGCGGTGGAAATCGGCGAGCAGCCTTCCGCCTGGGCGCCGTTGATCTTGGTCCGGACCTGGTCGATCAATCCCACGTACGTCATCTCGTGCAAGCCCTTCCAGATTTTGGTCAGGAGCGAGCCGGATGCCATGGGGATCACGACTTGATCCGGGGTTTTCCACCCCAGCTGTTCCACCGTTTCGAAGGCGAGGGTCTTGGACCCTTCCGCATAGTAGGGGCGGATGTTGATATTGACGAAGGCCCAGCCGTGCTCGCCGGCAATTTCGCTGCACAGCCGGTTCACGTCGTCGTAGTTGCCTTCGACTTCCACGACATGCGGCTTGTAGATCAGATTGCCGAGCACCTTCGCGGCTTCCAGGTCGCCGGGGATGAAGACGTAGCAGTGGAGATTGGCCGATGCCGCATGGGCGGATACCGAATTGGCCAGGTTGCCGGTCGAGGCACAGGCGACCGTCTCGAACCCCAGTTCACGGGCGCGGGTTAGGGCGACGGCTACCACACGGTCCTTGAACGACAGGGTGGGGTGATTGACCGTATCGTTCTTGATGTACAGCTCGTCCAGCCCCAGGTAGGCGCCGAGATTCTTCGCGCGCACCAGCGGGGTGAACCCGGCATGGGGGCCGACGAAGTTCGTGCCCTCGACCGGAAGGAGGTCGAGGTACCGCCACATACTATGCGGGCCGTCCGCGATCTTCTTGCGCGAGATGGCCTGCTTGATCTCGTCGTAATTGTACTTGACCTCGAGTGGGCCGAAGCACATCTCGCACACATGGATGGCCTTGGTCGGATATTCCTTGCCGCACTCGCGGCATACCAGCGCTTTCATTTTGCTCATCGTCGCACCACCTTCTCAAATCCTATGCGGATGGACGCACGGCGCATCCGGCATAAGGGTCCCCATCGTCGAACAGCTCGGTGATCGTCGGATGGTCACCGCAGAGGGCACAATTGGGATTGCGTCGGACTTTGATTTCACGGAACTGCGTTTTGCGCGCGTCGAAGTCGAGCATGCGATTGGTCAGCGGCCGGCCGATGCCCAGGACGAGTTTCAACGCTTCCGTCGCTTGGATCGTGCCGATAATACCGGCCAGCACACCGATGACCCCGGCTTCCTGGCACGAGGCGACCAAACCGGGCGGCGGCGGTGTTTTGAACACGCAGCGATAGCAGGCCGACTGTTTGGGGATGATCGTCGTCACCCGGCCGTCGAAGCGCAGGATGCCGCCGTGTACCAGCGGTTTACCGGCGAAGAAACAGGCGTCGTTGATGAGGAATTTCGCCGTGAAGTTATCGACGCCGTCGATCACCACATCGTAGTCGTTGAAAATCTTCAGGGCATTCCCGGCCGTCAATCGTTCTTCATACATCGACACGTTCACGTCCGGATTCAAGGCTTGGATTTTTTCCTTACCCGAGAGAACCTTGGGCCGTCCGACATCCGGCGTATGGTGGAGAATCTGGCGCTGGAGATTGGTCAGATCCACCACATCGCTGTCGATGAGGCCGATCCGGCCCACACCCGCCGCGGCCAAATAGAGGGCGGCCGGCGATCCAAGCCCGCCCGCGCCGACGAGGAGAATCTTCGCCTTGGCGATCTTCTTCTGTCCCTTGCCGCCCACTTCTGGCAACAAGATGTGCCGGCTGTAGCGGTTGATCTGCTCGTCAGTGAATTCCATGACAGAAGACGTTAAACGTTAATGGTTATTCGTTAACCGATCGCCCGCTTCTTCTTATCGTCAACGGTTCACGTGTAACGATTAACGACCTTTCAGATATTGAAATACTTCTCGATACTGATATATCGCTCGCCGGTGTCGCACAGAATCGTCACGACATTCTTGCCGGGGCCCAGCTCATCGGCGATCTTCTGGGCGGCACACACGTTCGCGCCGGCCGAGATGCCGACCAGCAACCCTTCCTTTTTCGAGAGCTGCTTGGCCGTCTGATAGGCCTCATCGTCCGTGACCGTGATGACGCGGTCGAGAATCTTGCGATTCAAGACTCTGGGAATGAAGCCTGCGCCGATCCCCTGAATCTTGTGCGGGCCGGGGTCGCCGCCGGAGAGCACCGGGGACGTAGCCGGCTCTACGGCGATGACCTTGATGGCCGGGTTCTTTTCCTTGAAGAACTCGCCGCATCCCGTGATGGTCCCGCCGGTTCCAACCGCGGCGACCAGCGCGTCGATCTTCCCGTCCAGTGCGTCCCATATTTCCACGGCCGTGGTCATCTTGTGCATGGCCGGATTAGCCGGATTGGAAAACTGGTCCGGCATAAAATACGACGGGTTTTGCGCCAGGATACTTTCCGCTTCCTTGATCGAGCCCTTCATGCCTTCCCAGGCGGGGGTCAGCACCAGTTGTGCACCGTAAGAGGACAGCAGGCTGGCCCGCTCCATACTCATGCTTTCCGGCATCACCAGAATCAGCTTATAGCCCCGCACGGCTGCGACCAAGGCCAGTCCGATGCCGGTGTTCCCACTGGTCGGTTCGACGATCGTACCGCCCGGCTTGAGCTTGCCCTGGCGTTCCGCCTCATTGATCATGTTGAGGCAGATCCGGTCCTTGACGCTGCCGCCGGGATTGAAAAATTCAACCTTCCCGTAAATCGTTGCGGCGCCTGGCTTCGACAGCCGGTTCAGCCGGACGAGCGGAGTGTTGCCGATGAGTTCCGTGATCTCTTTATGCAGCGCCATCGTCATCGGCCTCCTCCCATGTAGAAGAGAAACTCGACCTGGTCTCCTTCGTTGAGGGAGGTGGTGGCAAGGTGATCGCGATCCAACACTTTATCGTTGACCTCGACGGCCACCATCTGTGGTTCGATCTTCTTACTCTTGAGCAAATCGAGGACTGTTCCACCCGGCACATCCTCGGATTTTCCGTTGATCTTGACCTGCATGAATTCTCCCAAGTTGGC
>DASUMN010000158.1:0-8976 GCA_036277675.1 Nitrospira sp.
GAACCGCGCGAAGAAGGGTTGTAATTTACAGCCTGATTGTCAACAAGTCTCTTCCCTTCCTGATCTTGCCCCCATATCGTTCTCCCGCTTGCGCCTTCACATCGTACCGGTCTGCGATCGGATAGAAGTGCGACAGGATGAGCTGGCCGACTCCTGCCTCTTGAGCCACCCGTCCGCACTGTCCGGCATGCAAATGGACAGGGCCCGGTCGATTGGCCGGGAACGAACAATCGAGCACGGCCAGGTCCGCCTCGGCACAAAGCCGGACAAGCCCGTCACAGTATTGAGAATCTCCGGAATAGACCATCGATTTCCCCTGGTACTCAATCCGATAGCCAACACTTGAAAGATCCGGCACATGGACCACGGGTTTTGGGACGACGCGCGTGTCCCCAATCGTGAACGACTTCGTGGAAACTTCTTTCAGCGTCACCTCAAATGGTGGCCGGGAAAAGCTGGGGAACGACCGCATGATCGTCTGCAATAACCGTATCGTACCCCGCGGGCCGATCAGTGTCATGCCGGGGCGGCGCCCTCCTTCGTGCTTAGTATAGATCAAGGCGTCGAAGAAGAACGTGATGAAATCGGAAAAGTGGTCCGCGTGAAAATGGGAGAAGAGAATATGCGTGATCCGGTGCCGGTCCACTCCGGTCTTGATGAGATTCATCAAGGTCCGAGGGCCGAAATCCAACAGCATGGCGTGATCCGTCTGCACCAAATACCCGGCCGCCGCGCGGCTGGGATGGACATTGGTACCGGAGCCGAGAATCGTCAGACGCATCGCTCACACATCGGATACAACAACTTGTGAGACCATGGCAAGCTCGGTCTCACACCCGTAGCTCCTCAAGAAACTTTCTGGCCTCAATCAAGTCGGGATTGTCAACTCGTCCAGTAAACAGGGCGCAGGCGGTCTGCAAGACCTGTTGAGCGGCATCCAGCCGGTTCAGTTTACTCAAGAGTCTGGCCATACTCACCGCGGCTCGAAGTTCAAGCATGCGTGCATGCTGTTCCTGTGCGACCCTCAGGGCTTTGGCAAAACACTGTTCCGCAGCAGAGACGGATGGCTCGGACTGTTCCAGCAACAGTTCTCCTTTCAGCCGAAGCAGTTCCGCTTGCCAACAGCGTTCTCCCTGGGAGCACACCAGTTTCTGCGCCTCTGACAGTGCACTCAAGCCTTCATCGATACGTTTCTGCTTCAAATATTGTTCTGCAAGCAGCGCCAACGTAAACGTGTTGTTGAGACTCGCACCGGCGGCTTGCGCAGCCGAGAGGCCCTCCACGAGCCTGCCCAGACCTTGCTCTTCCCCCTGTTCAGCCAGCGCCCAACCTTGGAAGGATGTCGCCCACGCTAACGTCACTTCAAATGAGTATTTGGTGGAAAGTACAATGGCCTCTTCAGAGAAGGCCAGGGTCCTGTCCGCATCGCGTATGGTGGAGTAGATCCAGGAGACTGTCGCTAAGGCAAACGCCAGTGTGAAGGGGTGCTCCAACTCCCTTGCCATCGCAATAGCGTTCTGCGACAGCACTTCGACCTCGTCGACTTCGCCCAGTATCCAGAGCGTTCTGGCCAGGATGATTCTCGCCGTGATGCCGGGATCCTGGGTGTAGGGTTGGACCCGTGAGCGGTGCCTATCTGGATCGTAGAGGGACTTTGCGGCAAACAGATGGGTCTTGGCTTCGTCAAATCGGCCAAGAAACGAATAGGTCGAGCCGACACTCTCATGAGCCCGAATCAGCATATCCGGGCTTTGCTCGCGCTGTGCGAGAGACAAGAGATGCTCAGCCAGGTCGCACGCTGCTACGAGAGGTCCCCTGACCAGATGGAAGACCCACAACCCCCACACGGCGAGAAAGTGACGCCCGGAATCGCCGTTCTCCTGGGAGAGTTGCTTTGCCCTGAGATAATTGCGCTCGATCTCCTGCGAGGCATATCCTTTCACCGTCATCATGGGAGCTCCTTGCGCGATGAGGAGCTCCAACTCTGAGGCATCTCGCTCAGGGCCCTCCGGCAGATCCTTCACCATTACCAACGCCCTATTGAAATGGTTCAGCGCTTCGACATTGGCTGACCGATCCGCATCTCTTCGGGCCGCGAGATGCCAATACGTGATGGCTGGACGGGCCAAACCTGCCTGCTCAAAGTGGTAGGCTAGGAGTTCCGGCTCCAATCGCACACGCTCGGCAAATTTGTCTTCCAATGTTTTGGCAATGCGGGCATGGAGAAGCCGGCGAGATTTCTTGGGGAGCGTGCTATAGGCCGCTTCTTGGACGAGCATATGTTTGAACCGATATCGCGAAAGCGGCCGTTCACCCTCTTGCAGAATGAGACCCGAAGAGACAAACAGATCGAGGGCGCCGTTGAGCCGGGTGTCCGTGACATCGACGACGGCCCGTAGCAGCTCATAGGTGAACTCCCGCCCGATTGCCGCTCCGATCTGAACGATTTCTTTGACCGGCCCCAATCGATCTACCCGCTCCATAAGCAACGCTTGCAGACTGTCCGGAATGACCATGGCCTTCAGCGGAGCCTTGAGGGTAAAGGAGTCGGTTCCCTCGGCCAGCAATCCGGTCTCCAAGAGATTCTCCGTCAACTCTTCGATATACAGCGGCACCCCGTCGGTCTTGGCCAGAATCGCCTGCTGCACCTCTTGCGGGAGCACCTTTCCTCCGGTCATCGTGGCAATCAACTCGACACTCTGCCGGCGCGGGAGCCGGTTCAAGGTCAGAAACGTGACGTGGCTGTACTCCGCCCACACCGGCCTGAAATCCGGCCGAAACGTGATCAGCAACAACACGCGCATCTGCCTGATCCGATCGATGATGCGCGTCATGAGATCGAGCGTGGTCGGGTCAAGCCAATGCGCATCCTCCACGATGAACAGGACCGGGGAGTGATCCGCCAGCCTTTGCAAATACTGCACGAGCGCTTCCAGCGTCATGTCCTTGCGTTTGTCGGGCGATACGTTCGGCAGCTGGTATCGCTCGTCTCCCTGGATCGAGAGCAGATCCGCAAGCAAGGCAACCGTGACGCGGTCGTCGAGACCGCTGGTGACCACCAGCGTATTAAGCTTGTGCAGTTGCGTGGGAACGCTGTCCTCAGCGGCCAATCCCGCTGCCTGCCGCAGATAGGTCGCCACGGGATACAGTGCCGTATTGGTATGGTACGGTGAGCCCTGACATTGAATCGTCTCATAACGGTCCTCGATTAGCCGGTCGCGCAGATAGCGAACCAGCCGGGACTTGCCGATACCGGCTTCGCCGCAGAGAAGCACAACCTGGCCTTCACCGTCGACCGCTTCGCGCCAACGCCCGAGAAGAAGGGCCGTTTCATGCTCTCTGCCGATGAAATCGGCTAATCGGCCGGATCGATACGACTCGAACCGGCTGACCGACGGCTTAGCACTCAACACCTGCCAGACCCGGACCGGCGTCTCGAACCCCTTGAGGGAAACCGTCCCCTGATCGGCAAACTCGAACTCGCCCCCGACCAGACGCTTCGTCGCCGAATCTACGATCAATTGATTCGGCGCCGCCAATCCCTGGAGGCGGGAGGCCAGATTCGGAGTTTCGCCGAACACCGACCGTTCCTTGGCGATGTCCTGTCCGATAAGTTCGCCCACGATGACGGGACCGGTCGCGATTCCGATTCGTGTCGCAATTTCACATTCCGGCTCAGGGCGATATTCCCGAGGGAGCGCCTTCACCAACTCAATCACGGCCAGTCCGGCATGCACCGCACGCTCTGCATCGTGCTCATGGGCATGGGGGTATCCGAAATACACCAAGAGTCCGTCGCCCATGTATTTTGCGATATAACCGTTGAATCGGCTGATCGCTTCACCACAGGTATCGAGAAAATGTCGGATAGAGGATTGGAGGTCTTCGGGGTCCAACCGATGAGCCAGCGCCGTCGAGCCCACAAGATCACAAAACATGACGGTCAATTGGCGACGCTCCGCTTGATCTTGGCCTGAAGGAAATGGCGTTGCTTCCGGGCCGGTTGCGATGGGAACAGACTGAAAACCGTCGCTGTCTGACTTTTGTGACAGGTGCGCGATGGCGCGCAGGAGTCTTTTCCGATGGCCGAGCAACACACCCAGGGAGGCCAAATCACCGTCGTTCAGTTCGGGCAAGACGTCCCAGGTAATGGCATTCTGCTGAAATACTTCCCGGTAGCGATCGAGACCGAGACTGTCCAGCCATACTGAGACGCGATCAGCCATCATGACGGCTCAAGCCCGGATCGGTGAACGCCGGACATGGAGTCATGGCGTATTGCAGTCAGTGATACGTTGATGAATAATATCGCCATGACCACCCCAACCAAGACCGCTCATCGGACCATGATCCGGCACATAGAGCACCGACTCATTTCGATCGGAATGTCGGTCATCGCATACGTACTCGAGCGAGCCGTCCTGCGTTCGATCAGGCGCGACAAAACCGAATCATAGAGTCCGCGGAACCGTCGACGGAACAACGCACCGTCAACGTCCTCGCATCAGATCGATGGCCAATCCAAGAGTCAGCAGTCCGGCGACGATCCCGAATGTGACCGGTATCCAATCTGCGACTGTTCCCGACATGGCCGTGAGCGCACTGGAGAGAATGCTTGTTGCAGCGGCGAAGCCCAGCGCCAGGCGCCGTCCCGTCCGGCGAACCATCTCCTCAAGTGAATTCGCCTGGAAATTCACGACCAGCTTCTGCCCGGGGCGAGCGCCGATCAGATGTTCGATGGCTTCGGTCATCCGTTCGGCTCGTACTTTGAACTTCTGCAGCTGATAGGCAAGCGCTTTGGGATCGAGCGCGGTCCCCATCCGCTTGATCATCACACGCATCAAAAACTTGCCCGCGACATCATAGGGATCAAGTTTCGGATCGAGAGCCGCCGTCGCCAGTTGGACTTGCGCCAGCGCCTTGGCGGCGAGCGTGAGCGAGGCCGGCATCGGCACGCCGTGGCGGAACGCGATCGCGCTCATTTCCTGTAACAGCGGTCCGATTTGCATCTCGGCGAGAGCCGCCTTGCGGTATTTTGCCATCACGTCGCCGATTTCACTTTGAAACCGTGGAACGTCCAGATCATTGCGGCCGACCGAACCCGTCATCATCAGCGTGACATCGCTGAGAAACGCCACATCTTCCTTCCACAGAGCCATCAGCAACAACAAGAGATGTTCCTGTACGTTGGCATCGAGGGCGCCGACCATTCCAAAGTCGAGAATATAGATGCGGTTCTTCCACCACATGAGATTGCCCGGATGAGGATCGGCATGGAAGAAACCGTCGACGACGATCTGTTTGTAGAAACTTTCCAACAGCTGGCGGGCCGCCTCGATTCGCTCCGGACCTTCCGGCGCCTGTGCGATCGGGCCGCCTTGAATCTCCTCCATGACCAATAAGCGGGACGTCGACAGCTCCCGGTACACAGAGGGGACCGCCAATCGATCATAGTCTGCGAGCACGGTGTGCATGCGCTGGATATTTTCGATCTCTTGACGAAAGTCGAGTTCGCGCTGGAGCGACGTGGAGAGATGTTTGAACACCGCCTCCATATCCACTACTTGATTGAGGGCCTGACGTTGTCCCACTTGCTGGGCGAATATCTCGAGCAGGGCCAAATCTTGTTCGATGTCGGCTCGGGCGGTAGGCCGTTGCACTTTGATGACCACTCGGTCACCGGTCTCAAGGGTGGCCCGGTGGACTTGGGCGATGGTCCCGGCCGCGAGTGGCTTGGGGTCGATCGACTCAAACACATCTTCCCACGGCACCCCCAACTCTTGCTCGGCCACTCGAACGACTTCACGCTCGGGCATGGGGGGTACGTGACTCTGCAACATCGCGAGTTCTTCGATGTATTCCGCAGGAAGAAGATCCGGGCGTGTCGACAGCACTTGGCCGAGTTTCGAGAAGGTCGGCCCCAGTTCCTCCAACGCCGCGCGTAGGCGCTTAGCCTGCTGGCGTCGCATGGCAACGTCCGATTGATCAGGCTGGCTGAAGAGCTCCTTGAGGCCATGCTTCGCCATGACCGTTGCGATATGCATCGCTCGTCCCGCCAGGTGAGGCTCAGCTGTTTGAGGTTCACCCTTGGGCTGAAACACTCGCACCGATTCGGGAGCCTGCTCACCATCCGGCAGAAAAGTATTCACAATGATGACGGTACAATGGGAATTGTGGCTGATGCGGTTGGGTACGTTACCGAGTAAGAACTCCTTTCGTCCGGCCATGCCCAAATTCCCGACCACCAGGACATCGATGGTTTCTTGCTCAGCGGCGCGGACGATGGCTAATGCTGGGTCGGAATCAATGACGACAAGAGCGTGTCCTCGCTCTCCAGCGATTTGTTTCACGACATGCGCAAGCTCATCCTGAGCGGCAGCGGCCCTGGTCTGCTCAGCGGCGCCGAATTCCGTGGTGGCCGGGTGATGCGGCACGATCACCTGCACCACAAACAGCTCTGCCCCGTAGCGGTCGGCGAACTCAGCCGCCCACTGGACAGCATGGTTTGCCGTTTTGGAACGGTCCGTGCCGACCATCACGCGTCGGACGGCGCTGTTGTGGGGATGGTTGTTCATAGTGGCCGCTCTCCGCTTAACACCCTGCCTCAACCACCCTGGCGAAAGCTGTCCCGCAGGCGCAGGAGCAATGCACACGCCTGCTCTACTTCTTGAGGGCTCAAGGCTGCCTCAAAGAACGGGCGCATGAACGCGATATACGCGGCGAACGTCTTCCGAAAGAGCGCCTCGCCTTTCGCAGTCAACGCGACCCGCGTACAGCGGCGATCTCCTCGTATCGTCTCCCGCCTGACCAACCCCTTCGACACCAGACGATCGACGACTCCGGTCAACGTGCCTTTGGTCACGAGGGTTTGCTCCGATAACTCCGAACAGGTCATGCCGTGGGTATCGCCCAGCGTCACAAGCACGTCGAATTGAGAAGGCGTCAACCTCATGGATTTGATGTGCCGGCTGCCTGTACGCCAGAAGGCAAGATAGGTCTCGACCAATGGCCGAATGAGCTTGAGGTGGGGATCGTCCTTCAGATGGGGCAGTTCCACGGGGCCAGAGTAGTCCGCACTTGAAGCGAGCGTCAAGTCCGGTGTCTGAGGAAGGGGCCGGTATGAGATACGTCGAAACCGATTCGTTGACGGTTGATCGATCGCGCCCGTAAGATCCGACTCCTATGGCGGAACGGGGCGCACGAGGGCAAGCCAATCTGACGTCGATCATCGTCCTGGTCGGCCTTCTCGTGGCCGGAGTGTGGATTTGGAAAAAGCTGCCTCCCGACACCCAAGACTATGTGGTCGACCAGATAGTGCCGGTGGCGGCAGGCGGGGCGGTCATCGGATCTATCCTGTTGGTTGTGACCCGGAACATCACACGCCGAGCCGCACGACGACGTGAACGTGATCGGCTGATCACCGCATTTCAACGAGAAACGAATCCAAGCAAGAAATTGGACCTGTCATTCGCGCTCATGGAAGGCAACGCCTACCGGACCGAAGGACTGGATACGGTAGGACCGGACCTAAAAGACCTTTGGGGCACCACGCTTCAGCAAGCGGTGGGGGATGAGCAGCATCGCATCAGAGGCATGGCGGCAAGTCACTTGGGCGCGCTGCAAGACCAGTCGGTCGTGCCGCTGCTTCTCAAGGCGCTGGAGGACGATCACCCCTATGTGCGCGCCTGCGCGGCCTTGGGACTGGGCAGGCTGCGGGCCAAAGACGCGCGGGAGCGGCTCGCGCGGCTGGCGAATGACGATGGGGATCAAACCGTCAGGGGCCGGGCACGCGAAGCTCTGGAACGCCTAGAGACCTAATCCGTTGGCGAACCGTCCGATCTACTGCACCGTCCACTCAATCACGGCAATCTCAGGGCGACAGTTCAGCCGAAATGGGAGGAATGACCACCCTAACCCACGATTGACATAGAGCCTGTGTTGGCCGGATTCGTGCCAACCTTCCACGCGGCCATTGCATCCGGGAGGAAGCCAGAAGGTGGGAATCCCAGGCACTCTCCACTGGCCTCCGTGGCTGTGCCCGCACAGAATCAAGTCGATGCCATGATGCGCTTCCACATAGTCCAGAATGTTCGGGGCGTGGGCCAGCAGGAGAATAAACCGGCGGTCGGCACGCGCAGGCACACATCGGAGATCGGCCCGATGAAGAGAAGGATCATCGACTCCCACAACGACCAATTCTCCCGTTCCTGTCGGGAGCCTGGCGCTTTGGTTCATCAACAAGGTAATCTTATGCCGATCGGCCAATTCGGCAAATTGCGCGACGCCCACGCCACTATAGTGATCGTGATTCCCTAACGTCATGTAGATAGGCGCAATGGCGCGCAGCCGTTCGAGGAATCGAAAGAGGTGAGGCAGGCCTTCAGGGACGTTCAGCAGATCCCCCGTGATGAAAATCCAATCAGGGTGCAATTCACTCACTGTTTCGACGATCCGATCATGTCGTGGATGATAACGGTCCAGGTGCAGATCCGTGAGATGGACGGCGCGACGCCCGGCGAGAGCGGGATGGGTATGGGTCAGAACGGAGACATCATGTTTGGATAAACCCCATTCCCAACGAGGCACAAGACTGAATGCCCGATAGAGCGGTTCGCTGAGGCAAGAGCCGATACAGGATCGCAGACGATCAGGCCATGACACCGTCAGTCGTCGGCTCATTCCCCAACCCGTGATTGGCCTGGTCGTTTTGCCATGGACAGAAAAAGTATATCATGGACGTTTTCCTGAACAGTGTTGACGGTTTGGCTGCGCGCAGGACCGTCATTTCAACGGGTCTGGCCGAGTGATGCAACGACCCTACCCCTTTCTCACCAGCAACATCCCTGGAATCGGCGGCCACATCCGCACGGTCCCTGAGGATTTTCAAGTCGAGGAACGGCCGCACTATTTGCCGTGTGGTGAAGGGGAACACCTCTACATCACAGTCACCAAACGGTTGCTGTCCACCCCGGATCT
>DASUMN010000159.1:0-3652 GCA_036277675.1 Nitrospira sp.
ATATTTCTTCGTGCCCGCCGACCACTTATTGTAATTTCCCTCGTTGGCGGAATACACCTTGCCCTTCTCCGGAATCGTCATCCGCTCGTGCGACAGCAAATATTCTCCGATGCCGGGATCGAGCGTAAAGCCGTACACACCTTGTCCGACCGTGTAGACCAGCATGGTACTCGATCCGTACAACAGATATCCGGCTGCCACCTGTTCAATCCCTCGACGGATTAACTCGTCATCCGTGGGCAAGCGATCGGTCCGGTCATGCTTGAGCACGGAAAAAATCGCACCGAGCGGCATATTGTTGTCCGTATTGGAGGAGCCGTCGAGCGGGTCGAACAGGAGGATATACCGGCCCTGGGGCCAATTGCCCGGCAGCGAGATCGGCTTTTCCATCTCTTCCGAGGCCAAGGCGCAGACATAACCGCTGTGTTGAAAGACCTTGACAAAGGCGTCGTTGGCGATCGCGTCGAGCTTCTTGACCGTTTCTCCCTGCACGTTGATGTCGCCGGTCGTTCCCAGAATGTCGAGTAGGCCGGCGCGCCGAAGGTCTTGGGCAATGAGTTTACCGACGAGACCGACCTGGGTCACCAGACTGGAAAATCCCTCCGCCGCACCTTGATGCGAGGCCTGGTTCTCAAGGACAAACCGGCTGAGGGTAAGAGGAAATTCTCTCATGATATGAGAGGAGTATAGCGGGTTATGAACCGACTGGGCAATCGTAATTCCGATTTACTGCCCAGCCATGCGGCTCGCCGGAAAGCCCTCGACGAGATCGGCGACGATTGATCCAAGCACCACTTTCGCCTTCATGCGCAGCGGCGTGCGGCGGCCGTCGGTGGTCACCCACACGCGGATGTTTCCTTGATTCATGAACAACCCATGGAACGGCATGATCACGAGCAGCCGCGCCGTTTCGCGGTCTCCCCAACGGCTCCCGATGGTTTCTACATCCTCGACACGAACCTCGACCGGACGATTCTTCTTGTCATGATAGACGTTCATCGTCAATGACGCGCCCGGCTTCAAGGGTAACACCGCCCTGGTGTAATACAGGCAGGAGATGATGTCCTGTGTCCCCACCGGAATCGGCAACAATTCCGTCTGCCCCCCTCTGACTGTCGTGACCGTCCCTTCTTTTTGGTGAAACACATACTCGATATCTTCTTTCTTCTTCCCTTCACGGCGGCGGAACGTCATGTGCTCGGGAGCGAGTGTGTCGAGATCGACTTCGGACTCCACCCGGTTATCGACCGGGAAAAATCTCGTGAGAACCGGCCTCGATTGGGCGGTCCCCACCAATTTGGCAAGCGTCCGATCTTTCCGCCCTTCTGTGCCCGCCACCTCCAGTACGGCGGTGGCCGCGGCAATACTCAACCATGAGACTTCAAAGGTCAGCCGTTCACCGATCTCGAACGACTGTTTGGAACCAAGTGCCCCCTCGCCTGCCTGAACGACCAGCGGCCAGCTGAGGACACACCCGACGACGATGGCAGTGAGAGACACTCGCATGAAGAGGATCCTGCTACAGAGAAGGACGCGCGCAGCCGGCGCTACTGGCCCAGTGCCCGCCTGACATCGGCAAGTTCGCCCTCGATCAGCGCACGTATGGCGTTCATGCGATCAACGGAGATCGCCTCGAACCGCAAGACCAGCGCAGGCTGCGTATTGGAGGCTCGGATGAGGCCCCAGCCGTCGTCGAAAACGGCACGAACCCCGTCGATCGCAATCACGTCCCGAAGCGTCAGCTGTGCCGGGCCCAATTTCCGGCTGGCCTTCAGATGCTCGGCAAACTTCGCCTGAATCGAGCGCATGACTTCGAACTTGACGGCATCGGGCAGATCGACGCGAATCTCCGGCGTCACGACAGTCTTTGGCAGATCAGCGACCAACTCCGAAAGCGTTGCGGTTTTCTTGGACAAGATTTCGACGAGCCGGCAGGACGCATAGACGGCGTCGTCGTAGCCAAAGTACCGGTCGGCAAAAAACATATGGCCGGACATTTCCCCGGCTAGGAGGGCGGACTCTTCTTTCATCTTCGCCTTGATCAGCGAATGCCCGGTCTTCCACATGATCGGACGCCCGCCGCGCGCGGCGATATCGTCGTAGAGACTCTGCGAGGCCTTCACCTCTGAAATAATCGTACTGCCCGGCTGTTCAGCCAAAATGTCTCGCGCATAGATGACCAGCAGCCGATCCCCCCACAACACCTCTCCCTGTTCATCGACGGCGCCGATCCGATCCGCATCGCCGTCGTATCCGATCCCCACATCGGCCTTGTGCTCTCTGACCGCCCGCATCAAGTCCGCCAGATTATCGAGGACGGTGGGGTCGGGATGATGGTTCGGAAATCGTCCGTCGAGATCGCAGTAGAGTCCGGTCACCTTGCACCCCAGCAACTCCAAGGCCTGCTTGGCCACCAACGACGCCGCCCCATTCCCGCAATCGATCACCACATGCAACCGTTGCGCGTTCACATGGGCAAAACTGCTCTTGAGATACGCCAGATAGTCCGGAATGATCGGATGTTCGGTCACCCGCCCGGCTCCCGATACAAACGTTCCCGCTTCCATCACCCGCCTGAGTTGCTGAATGTCCTCACCATGGATCGCTGTGTTGCCGATACAAACTTTGAACCCGTTGTATTCGGCGGCGTTATGGCTGCCGGTAATCATGATCCCACCGCCGACCGGCAAGGTGAACAAGGAAAAATAGAGCAGCGGTGACGAACACAGGCCGATGTCGATGACGTCGAGCCCGCCGGCCAGCAAGCCGTTCAGCAGCGACTTGTGCAGCGCCGGAGAGCTCAGCCGCCCGTCGCGTCCCAGACTGACCGTCTTCACACCCTGACCGGCGACATACGTCGCATAGGCCCGACCCAGTTGTTCGGCCGTATCCTCAGTCAGTTCGGTTCCGACAATCCCTCGAAGGTCATATTCTCGAAATAAACCCATTCCTCACTCCTCTAGATGCAATCTCAACACGGCTTGACGTTGCGGCCGTAATCGTCCTTAAACCGAACGATATCGTCCTCTCCAAGATAATGTCCGTTCTGGACTTCGATAATATGCAGTGTCTCCGTGCCTGGGTTTTCCAACCGATGCTGGGTCTCAATCGGAATAGCGGTACTCTGCCCCACTCGCAAGTCAAAGACCTCTTCCCCTCTCGTCACCCGCGCCGTCCCGGCAATGACCACCCAATGTTCACTGCGCTTGTGATGCAGCTGAAGCGACAATCGCCCGCCCGGACTTACCGTCACCCGTTTCACCTTGAACCCGGGCCCTTCTTCCAGCACGGTATACGACCCCCAGGGCCGCTGAACCGTCAGGTGTTCCAGATGTTCCGGAGCCTGTTGTTGCTTGAGGATTTCGACGACTTTCTTCACATCCTGTGCGCGTGACTTCGGACAGACCAACGTCGCGTCGGGCGTATCCACCACAACCATCTCATTCAAACCGATCGTCGCCACCACCCGCCGGTCGGCATAGACAATCGAATCGGTACTGTCGACGTCGATCACCCGTCCAGTCACCACATTGCCGGCCTTGTTCTTTGCCGCCACTTCGTCGAGACTTCCCCAACTGCCCACATCCGACCAGTTGAATGATACCGGCACCACAGCGGATTTGGACGATTGTTCCATCACACCGTTGTCGAT
>DASUMN010000160.1:0-2919 GCA_036277675.1 Nitrospira sp.
TGTTATCACCCGGACTTGCTCACGCCGCTTGGCCGATATCTTGATGGGCTTGTCGCGCGGGCCGTGATCAGCCGAGACGCGCTGATCGCATTGTATCACCACTGCTACGGGATGGGCCCGCGGGACGTCATCGCTGTGACCGGACTGAATGAACTCGAGAGCCAGCGCATCTACAAGAACTTTCGGCGCTGGCGAGATTCCGGCTGGCAGCGGACCATGGACGAAATCGGCATGACCGATGCAGAGCTGGATGAGCTTCTGGTCCAGCAACGGCGTCAACCCCAGCGCTTTCATCACGAAACTGAGCGGCTCGTCCGGTTCGCGCAAACCCACTATCGCAAGAGTGAACCGGATCATTACCCCTGCTTGTCCCGCAGTCAGTGGGGAGCCATGTTTTCCGAAGGGTATGGCTGTGATTATCGGCTGTGGCACTTGGTGCTCTGTATGGATTGTATTCAAACTGTCTGGTATCTTGGCCGGAATGGAGATGGAACTACCGGGAAACCAAGAGTGGAATTGCATGTGCGTCCGTAAAACGCCTCAAACGATAGCTGTAACAGGAAGGCGGAGGAGGAAGTTATGGAACAGGATCGAGAGCTAGAGGATTTCCGTGCATGCCTGATCGACGCGCTGAAAGCCAGGGTTCGTCGTTCCGCCTGCGGCTCATCCGATCCCATCCATGTCTTTGTCAATGAGCATCGGGTAGGAGCGCTGGATGGCGGCGGGACGGAAACCACCTTCCAACTCCAGATTCAGGCCCGCATCGATACGGTGCAACTTCGATCTGAGGACGGCATCCTGCTGGGCGGTCTTGCCGCTCCAGAATATGGGCTCCGAACCGCCAACATTCCGATTGCAGGGAATACGGTCCAACTCCATATTCATAACACTGCCCAAGGCGGATCAGCGACCGCCATGTTTGTTCCTGCCCCAAGCCGCTGGCAGCGTATCTGGAAGACCCTTGCCGGTTTAGCCGAAGCCACGGTTCGCCCTCAGACGGTGACGATGGTATCCGGGGTTCGTGTCGTAGCCGTTACCCAGGTGCTGCTGGCGATCGTCGTAGTGGGATTAGCGGCAGATCGAATTGCCGTGTGGATGGCTCCTGAGCGGACCTCGTCTCTTGTGACGCAAGTGGAGATGCCGCGGGCGGCTTTGTTCGCCGAAGTGACGAAGCTCGGGCAGCAGTTGGGCGAGCTGGCACAGATGCAAACGGAAGCCGTGGATACGATGAAGTTGCAGCAGCATGACCTGGCGCAGTTGCAGTTGGCGATAACGAAGTTGTCTTCGAATCAGGATAAAGTTGCATCCAACATGCTGACGGTAAGGCAGGAGATGGAAAAGCAGCAGAAAGGATCCGGCCGCGAGGTCAAACGGATGACTCGTCTGCTCATGGGAAAAGCGTTGTCAGAGCAAGAACAGCTGGAGGCCGAGATTCACAGCCTTACCGTGGCGAACGATCGGTTGTCCCAAAAAATGCTCGGGCTGGAGCAGGACAATGAGGAGCTGAAAAAGAAATTGAATGCGGCTGGATTGGATGTGTCGGAAAACACCGTCTCGGGCCATGGTAACGCGATGACGGCGCGCCAAGCCGACGTCGTGCAAACCCCACAGTCTTTGCAGGCAGCCGATAACCGGTCAAACATTCAGCTCCAAACCTTTCTCTTTTGGGTCGCCTTCAATGAAGGGGCCACGCAGGAGAGCATCGACCAGTGGTTGCGCGAGATGGATGGCCGTAAGGGAGTGTTGAACGAAGGCTGGCAAGAGGTGCAGATCATCCGACCTGCACTCCCGCCAGATCGATTCTTGGATCAGATTCGAGAAGCCAAGATTGTGAAGGCCGTGAGAACAAGCCGATGAGCAGCTTGAGAATGTGCCGACGAAGCAAACCGTTCCCTGCGGTGAAAGATCGGGCGTGTGTGGGGTGGGTTACCGCTCGGCCCTCTGGGTTCTCACTCCCGCAGATGCGTCTTCCTCTGACACGCTCCTCCGAGTCCGTTTCGGCGGTCGAGCCACCGAGACCTGCCCATATCCTGGTGCGTGCTTCTGAGCAGTTTCATCCTCCCGCAAGCTAGTTCGTTCTTTTCTCCGCGACGTATCGACACGGCTGTGTGACCGAAACACGAATCCCCGGTGTTGAGGGTCGCATTGAGGTCAGAGCACATCGCTCCAAGGGGGACTGACGGCAAAGGCTGCGTTGATCAGACCGACATGGGAATAGGCCTGGGGGAAATTGCCGCACTGGGTATTGGTGGACGGGATGAAATGCTCAGAGAACAACCCGACATGATTGGCTGCGGACAACACCCGGTCGAGAATAGACCGGGCTTCCGGCATGCGCCCCAGCCGGGCCAGCGCCTGGGCGATCCAGAAGGAGCAGATCACGAACGCGGCTTCCGGTTTCCCGAAGTCGTCTTCCCGCACATACCGGTAGAAGAATCCCGTCTCTTCCCCGGCTCGCGGCAGCGCGAGCGCGTGAGCGATCTGCACCACTGTGGCTTCGCAGAGTTGCCGGTTCGGATAGCCCATGATGGGCAGTTGAGCCAGCGCGGCATCGTAGCTCACGTCGGAGGGACCGTTTCTGACTGCGCCGTCATGCACGGAACGGAGCAACGCTTCGGCAGCGTGGATCCTCGCGTTCGTCAGGTCCAACGAAAGCGACCCCAGAAATCCGGCTTGTGTGATGCGCTCAAGCCGTTCCAGACCGGCCCAGGAGAGTAAGTTGGTAAACGCATGTTCGCGCCAACCGTTTCGGATTTCCCAAAGGCCCGCGTCGGGCTGGCCGATGCTGCGTATGCACAGCTTCGCCAAATGGGCCAGGAGTCCGTCGAGATCACGGGTGCGCAGGTCGACAAATCGTTCGTCGAAGTAGATGGGTGTAAAGGTCAAAATCATTTCGCCGTAGGCGTCGTTCTGGACTTG
>DASUMN010000161.1:0-11318 GCA_036277675.1 Nitrospira sp.
GCCAAGATTACGAAATTTCAACTCTGACCACGAGTCCATGTGCGCAATTGAACGTATCACCACACAAGAAACCTCTCATTACGCAAGCAATAGTTGAACCAAGTTGACTTGACATGCACCATCTACTCAAATCATTCAATAAGATGATGAAACATAAGGCAGTTTTTCACTCTTGTCATGTCCATGCTTCGATCTAAACATTTTGACAGAATGATTACCTGCCGTATCGATCGATCACTGAAAATTCGTTACAGGATAAATTATTTTAAAAATTCAATGAGTTGACACAAATTTACAAACGAACGATGATGTTACTAAACTGTAGCACTTATGACCTTGATGATGTTTGGGCAACAAAGAGGTAGCGATCCTCTCATAGGATTATGGATTGCTTGACACGGTATTGTGAGCTCAGTAGAATCCGTTTCCTTTATCTGGGTAGTGACTTCTGAGAGCGGGAATAGCTCAGTGGTAGAGCATCGCCTTGCCAAGGCGAGGGTCGAGGGTTCAAATCCCTTTTCCCGCTCCATATTCTCTCTGTCTCTGGTTTCATCCAATTGCATCCCTGGAATGTTGCGCGAGCGTGGTGGGGATAGGGACGAATTCCAATTCGCGCTAACACTCCTTCTCTGACAACATAGAGGATTACCTCCCGTTTGAGGATGTCCATCGATGTCAGAACAACACTCCTCTAAGGGTTCGGCCCTCACACTCACCATCGGTCTTGGCCTCGTCATCGTGATCATTGGAATCGGTTACCTATTTCTCTTCAAACCTCAAAGCCTATCAACCCAGACCTTTTCGTTTTCATCCTCGGCAACTCCGCCCAGCTCCTCATCACCAAATCCCTCGCTCAAACCTCCCGAGCCGGAGCCGCCTCTGACGCGGGCCTCCATCGATCTTCTGCTCAACAGTCTCGATCAAGCCACCAGACAAAAAGACGTCGACGGCGTCCTGCGACATATTGCTCACGATGTGACGGTCACGATTCATATGAGGCAGGGTGCACACCAACAGTCTGCGATGCTGACACGAGAAGAGTATCGGAAAACGCTCTCGATGGAATTCGCTTTCCCCAGTGCCAATGATTTTACTCGTGTGAATACCACTATCTCTCTGGCCCCGGATGAGCGAAGCGCAAAAGTCTCGTACAAATCGACGCAGACGTTACTCCAATCGAATCGGGAACTCAAAATCGAAGGCGAAGAAACGTTCGTCGTACGAATGTTGGGGAACAAGCCAACGATCGTTTCGCTGGAAAAAGTCGTTCCAGGGGATTCAATGTAGCAGACGGTTAGTCTGTGGACACCCCCTCCCACCTCTCAATCAGCATTCGCTCAAAACTTCTTACCATGGACGTCAGTCCGGTTTGGTATAATCCTCCCGGACAAGGATCGTCCATGCGCGTACTCGTCATCGAAGATGAGACCAAAGTCGGCTGCTTTATCAAGCGCGCGCTTGAAGAAGAAAGCTACGCCGTCGATCTGTGCGAGGACGGAGCCAAAGGGCTTGAGATGGCCTTGGCGACCAATTACGACTTGTTGGTGGTCGACCTGATGCTTCCGTCGATGTCCGGCATGGACATTCTCAGGACCGTCCGCCGCGAGCGCATTCAAACCCCCGTCCTGATTCTCACGGCACAGTCCCAGATCGATCAGCGGGTGAAAGGGCTCGATGCCGGCGCCGACGACTATTTGACCAAGCCGTTCGCCATCGATGAGCTGCTGGCCCGCGTCCGTGCCCTGCTCCGCCGTGGCGCGACGGAGAGTTCGGGAATTCTTCAGGTCGATGATTTGGTCTTGAATCCGGCAACGCGCGAAGTCACCCGTGGCGGGCAACGCATCGACCTCACGCTCAAGGAATATGCCCTGCTGGAGTACCTCATGCGGCACACCGGACGCGTCTTGACGCGGCCCATGATTTCCGAGCACGTGTGGAATCAGGATTTCGACACCTTCACCAACGTCATCGACGTCTATGTGAATTATCTCCGCAACAAGATCGATCGCGGCCGAACCAAAAAGCTGATCCACACGATCCGGGGCAGCGGGTACATGTTGAAGGCCGACTGATATGAAGGTCGCGCCCATTCTGCTTCCGCTGGTCTACCATTACCGACTGGCCCCGATCAGTTTGTTCAGACCCTGCGCTGGAGCTTGCTGATGCCGCTGCGCGTCAGGCTCACCTTCTGGTACGGAAGCGCGCTGGCAATGGTATTGATCACGTTCTCCGTCGTCCTGTACGTGATCACCGCCCGGAACCTTCGAGACGACGTCGATCAATCCCTCGAAGAAACCGCCGCCACTGCAGTGCGTTCTTTGGAGGAACGCGGGTTTCTTCCGCTTCTCGACGAAGAAGACCTGCTCTCCCAGTTTCCTGAATTGGCCCGGATCGACAAATTCTTCCAAATCTTCAGCCCCTCCGGCACCATCACGATCCGCTCACCCAACATCAAACGGCATGAGGTGCCACTCAGCCGAACGGCGCTCGAGACGGCATTCCGCGGCCAGTCGTTGTTCGAAACAACCAAGTATCCCAACGAGCCTCAGCTGCGGCTGATCTCCGTTCCGATCAAATACCGAGGCAACCTTCTTTATATTGTGCAGGTCGGCACATCGATGGAATCAATCGAGGATACGTTGCGCCGTTTTCTTATCCTGCTGATGGTGGCCGTACCGATTGCGCTGGCCGTCTCGCTTGCGGCGGGATGGTTTCTCGCCGGCCGAGCCTTGCGCCCCGTCGATGCCATCACGCTGGCCGCGCAACGCATCGCAGCCGGCGATCTCAGTCAGCGCCTCACCATGCAGACCGCGTCCGACGAAATCGGCCGGCTGGCCGGGACGTTCAACAACATGATCGGGCGGCTGGAAGCGTCCTTCCGACAGATCCGCCAATTCACCAGCGACGCCTCGCACGAGCTGCGGACGCCGTTGACTGTGATGAAAGGCGAAACCGAACTCGTGTTGCGGCGACCGCGCCCGCTGGAAGATTATCACTCCGTGCTCGAAAGCAATCTTGAGGAGATCGACCGGATGACCCGCATTGTCGATGAACTGCTGTTTCTCTCCCGCGCCGACATGGGCGCGGTCAAGATGGAGCTGCTACCGGTCTCCTTGGAAACGCTCGTTGAAGACATCCACCGCCAGGCCACCTTGCTCGGGCAGGATCGCGCCATCGAAGTTGTCTTGGGAACCGTCATGCCGGCGCTGGTGCAGGGCGACGAGCTGCGGCTGCGCGAGCTCCTGCTCAATTTGGTCGAGAACGCCGTCAAATACTCGAACCCGAAAGGGAGAGTCACCATCAGTCTGGTGACTGATGGCCAACAGGCCATTCTATCCGTCACTGACCAGGGCATCGGCATCGCACCGGACGATCTGCCCAAAATCTTCGACCGCTTCTACCGCACCGACGAAGCGCGCGCACACACCAAGAAAGGCACCGGTTTGGGCCTCGCCATCTGTTCCTGGATCGCCGAAGTCCACAAAGGCCGGATTAACGTGCAGAGCGCGTTGGATCGGGGCTCTACCTTCACGGTCACACTCCCGCTCGCACTGCGCCCGGCGTGATTTGTTGTCGTGTGCGCCTGCGACGAGCTGCGCGCGCAACACTCAGTCGAATACGACCGTCTTCCGGCCATACACGAGTACGCGATGTTCGATATGCCGCCGCACGGCGCGGGCCAGCACGATTTCCTCCAAATCTCGGCCTTTACGGACGAGATCCTCGACGGTGTCCCGGTGACCGATCCGGATCACATCCTGTTCGATGATCGGTCCTTCGTCCAAGTCCTGTGTAGCGTAGTGCGCGGTCGCCCCGATGATCTTGACCCCACGGTCATAGGCCTGCCGATAGGGATTCGCGCCGATGAAAGCAGGGAGGAACGAATGATGGATGTTGATAACCGGGCAGCCGACTTGCGCAAGAAAATCCGCGCTGAGAATTTGCATGTACCGGGCCATCACGACCAGTTCCACACGATGTTCCTTCAAGAGGGTGACGACCTGCCTCTCTTGCTGGGGCTTGGTCTCCTTGCTGACGGGATACACAGCGAACGGAATCTTGAAGAGATCCGCCCAGCTCGCACAGGCATCGTGGTTGGAAATGATGATGGGAATGTCGATGTGGAGCTCGTCTCGGCGATGCCGTTGCAGCAGATCCGCCAAACAGTGGTCTTGTTTTGAAACCATCATCGCGACGCGCTGGCGTCGGCTGGCGAAATGGACCTCATACCGCATCTCGAAGACCTTGGCGATGGGAGCGAACGCGGATGCGATCTCATCGGAGGCGATCTGTAGCCCTTCCGTTGCAAACTCCATCCGCATCAGAAAATCGTTCGATTCTTCGTCGGTGTGATGATCGGAATCGAGGATATTGCCCCCGAAATCGTGAATAAAACCGGAGACGCGAGCGACAATGCCCTTACGGTCCTTGCAGTGGATGAGGAGGACGATGGACTCTTTCGGTTGTGTCGTCATTTTCGAGATAACCTTGTGTCAGGTTGGTTACGAACAGACGTCTTAAGTGTAGCAGCGGTCAAAAAGTCTCGGTGGAGGCTACGAGATTATTCGACCGATGAGATCGTACATGGCCGCCTCGGTGATCCGCACCTTGACCAGATCTCCGGCGGAAGCCACTCCGTCATTGATGTACACCGAGCCATCGATGTCAGGAGCCAAACCCTCGTGCCGGCCTTCGAGTAACAAGGCGGTGTCTTCGGATGGCCCGTCGATCAGGACATCAAGCACCGTCCCGACCTTTTCCTGTCCCTTCGCCGCCGCAATGGATTCCTGAACCGCCAACAACTCGTTGCGGCGTTCGTCCATCACGTCTCGCTCGATCTTTCCATCGAAGCCGATCGCCGGGGTGTCGTCTTCGTCCGAGTAGTGGAACACCGCAACTCGGTCAAATTCAGTCTGTTGCACATAGTCTCTCAATTCGTTGAACGCTGCCTCTGTTTCACCGGGGAACCCGACGATGAAGGCCGTGCGAAACGTCACGCCGGGGATGCGATGTCTGATCCGATCAACCAATCGCTCAATGGCCGCCCGGTCGCCCAGACGGTGCATAGCCTTGAGCATACGGTCGTTGATATGTTGGAGCGGCATGTCGATGTACTTCGCGATCTTCTCTTCGCCCGCATAAAGATCCAGCAGGTCGTCCGTCACCTGTTGCGGATAGAGATAGAAGGGCCTGATCCACCGTACCCCGTCCACCCGAACCAACTCGCGCAAAAGCGACACGAGCCCCTGACGCAGTCCGAGATCAACCCCGTAGTTGATCGTGTCTTGCGAAATGAGGCTGATTTCCTTGACCCCCTCGACAACCAGCCGTTGGGCTTCCGCAACGATCGACTCGATCGGTCGGCTGCGCTGTTTGCCCCGCATCAGGGGAATGGCACAGAAGGCGCAGTTGCGGTTACAGCCTTCGGCGATCTTTACATAGGCACTGTGCTGCTTGCCGAGTCGAATACGAGGAGCCAGTTCGTCATACAGATACGGCGGTTTGCTCATCCACACGCGCTGATGACGCTTCTTCGGCGCCAAAAGTTCACGGCAAATCTCGGCGATCTTCCCAAACTCGCCGGTGCCGACTACCCCATCCAATTCGGGCAACTCTTTCAGCAAATCGCCCTGATAGCGTTGTGCCAGACAACCGGCGGCAATAAGGATACGGCAGACTCCCCGTTTCTTCAGCTTGCCATGCTCCAAGATTGTATTGATCGACTCCTGCTTCGCTTCTTCGATAAAGCCACAGGTATTGATGATCACCACCTCGGCCTGTTGAGGATCACCGGTCAGGTGGAACCCTTCTTTGACGAGCGTGCCCAACATGACCTCGGAGTCCACTTGATTCTTGGAGCAACCCAGGTTGACGAAGCCGATCGTGGTGTTTTGGAAATTGGCTCCGACCGGAGGTCGGTGCCTGTCCCCTTTTCGAGCCGGTTTGATAAGAGGCTGATTCATTGGACGGTCAGTCTACGGGAGGGCTGAAAAGCCTGTCAACGAGCGGACGCTTGCTATTCCGCTCTCGCTTCGCCTAGAGTGCGCGGCGTGATCCGCACCTACCAAGGCATCAAGCCGACTGTTCCCACCTCCTGTTTCATCGAGGACACCGGTGTCGTGATCGGCGATGTGGTGATGGGCGAGAACTGTAGTGTGTGGTTCCACGCGGTGATCAGAGGGGATGTTAACTATATCCGGATCGGCAACCGGACGAATGTCCAGGATCTTTGCATGTTGCACGTCACCCACGATACTCATCCATTAATCATCGGAAACGAGGTGACAGTCGGACACAATGTCGTGCTGCATGGATGCACAATCAAGGATCGCGTGTTAGTGGGAATGGGCACCATTATTATGGACGGGGCGGTGATCGGAGAGGATTCTGTCGTGGGAGCTGGGGCGCTGGTGACAGAAGGGACGATCGTGCCGCCCAAAAGTCTGATCCTGGGCTCACCCGCCAAGGTGAAACGACCGGTCAATGAAAAGGAACTGGCCTGGATCAAAGAGTCCGCCGAGAACTACGTGCGATATGCCCGCACCTACATGGGAAATCAGTCAAGGCCGACCGGGTTTGTTCCGTAGCACTCTTCCCTTTCCCCGACTCCTCACTCCTGCCCCGTGACCAATGCGGATGAAACAGATCGGGTCGCCCACCAACGCCGTTGGATATTGCCTCCGTTCAACGTGATACGGAGTGCCATGCCGGTGGCACCAATCCGCGATCCAGACTACTTCTTCTATCGAGGTGGTCACCCAACCGGGTAAGCTGAGCTTGGGCATGCAGCGATCAACGATCGACCGGACGATACGACGCTGTTGTTCAAACCTTGTGGGGTTGAACGTGACCGGATCGAGGTTTCCATAGGACAGCGGTGAGAGGTCTGGGAATCGCTCCGGGTCGTTGAGGACACTCACGATCCAGAGATGGTCGAACATCCCTTTGGCCTGCTCCGCGGTCGAGGCGCGAAATTTCACCGGCGTGCCACGGCAAACCCGGTTGAGTACAGAGACTTCAGACCGGCGGAGGTTATAGGGTTCAACCTGACGATCAAGCTCCAGCGCTTCGGCGAACAGACAGGGCAGCTCCGCAACACCGGCACCGACGTACAGACTTCGCCCGCCGCGTCGTAATTTTCTCAAGAGCGCCTGGGACAGGTTGATGCCTAGCCGCTCGCAGGGCCGCCGCTTCGCCCGCCAGAACTCATCGCCCCCTTCGTAGCAGTAGACGGGACCAAGGGCAGCGTAATCGAGGCGACCGAACACATCGGCGATGAGACGCCGCGTCGAATTGTGGATGGGTTTCTGCGTCATTACCGGACTAGACTTATCCGGCTTTGGGTAGGTGGAACTCCGCTGTTACCGGTAACTGGACTGTTTCTCCCTTGGCAACACGTGAAGAGAAAAAGAGAATTTCCAGATTCTCAAGATCGCGCGTCTGCGGGTTGAGTCGCGCGACAACTCCATAGTCCAATTCTTCTGACTCCTGCTCGGGATAGGGCTTGGTTTTCCCAAGGTAGAGAATATCGCCAGCCTTGTCATACTCAACCGTCAAGGACGTTTCCATATCATGGTTCCTCCTGAAAGTTGCCGCGCCAGGTACGCGGTTACAATCCAATACCGTTCAGCGGGAGCTGGATCAGCGACAACCACAACAACGACAAATTTACCCCCTTTACCCCAGGAAACCAATGGGAAAACAGCAGGCTGTTCGGGAATCGGGAATCTCGTCGGATTTCATCAGGGTCGGCAACGGTCTGGATCAATTGTGTACGGTAGGCTGGCAGAAGTTCAGGGTGTTTATCACGGATATGCTGCTCCCGCTCATCTGTCAGTTCCACTTCGGTGTTGAGGTACGGGCAAGGAAGCGTAGTCATGATTCTCCCCGGAATAGCCGATGGAGCGAGGAGTGGAACAAGTTATCCAGCCGGCGGCGGAGACAAACGTTGACGTGTCTAGCGTTGCCGTTTCGCGATCAGCTCACGGACAGCGGGAACCAACTCGGTAGGGACTTCCGTAACCGTCTGGGTTCTATCTTCGGCCGCAGCCTCGTCCTCGGCAACCGCCTCCTCTTCAGCTTGTGTTTCATAATGCGCGAGGACTCGACGGACGCGTGCTTCGTCCCAGCCTGGAGGAAACATGCTCCGTGTGGTCATGATTCCCTTTGCAAGTCCGCGTTGATGGCGTTGCTGTGCATCACTGTTTGCCTCCCAGCAATGAGCCCATTTGAATAAGGTCAACGATGTCACCGCCGGCTGCACTGCTCACAATGTGTTTACTGTTTGCGAGAGACTCGACGATGTCGCGTAACCGAAGAATCTTTATCCCATGACCAGCGATGAGTTTGAGCTCTTCTTCAAACTTGATGTTGTTGACGACAAGCTCAGATGACCAGCTTCCTTTCCATAGGGTGCGCATAAGCAATTGCCTGCTTCCCTAGATCCACCACCCAGATCCTCCGAAACGGAGACAGTGAAGGCAACTGGCGCAAGAAATTGTCGAGCGTCGGTTTCCAGACGTTGTCGGGGAACATGGGATTTCCGTCTATGTATGCGATCAGTTCGATAGGGTGCGGCGTGACATAAGACTTGTTCAGTTTGTTTTGAACTGTACCTACGCATGGATCGCCGACCCAGCCCATAGCCTGGCCATTGAACAACGGACCCTGAAACCCTCCTCGAGATATTGAGATCGACTTCACCGTCTTCTTCAGACTACCGACTGTGAACGTGTCAGTGAGGCCGTCAAAGCCTGCTGGCAGGGTCAATAGCTCCCTAAATACATCCGGAATGGCGGCCTTGATCGATCCGAGCGAACAGTTGTCGTGGAAGTTCACCAGGATATCGGAATTCCCATACTGCGACACGAAAGGTTCTCTATCCGCCTGCGCCATCTTGTCGAGATGGTCATAGAGGCTATGGACCTTGCTCTGTTGGACTTCAAAGATTCTCTTGAAGCCAGGGTCAAGCAATTCAACGAGCTCAAACGCTAAGCCACATCCACTTAGATATTTGCACTCAATGTCTGGGGCAGACGGGCTCTTTATTAGCACTGACGACGGATCTATTGGCTCCTTGCTAGCAGTGATGAAAACCTTGAACGCGTTGATCTCGTCCGATACTTGCGCAGTGCGTGTCATAAGGCGGCTAACGTCCGCTTCAGGCGCGCGTCGCTCTTCGAGCCGTTGTTGGGCATCTCAATCGGCATGACTAAGCTCGATACTCGAAGGACAGTGAGTCAAGTTTGAGGTTTAGTTCGCCGCCGCTGATGATGAGTAGGTCACGTAATGCACCATACTCGAAACTCGACGACAGCCCTCCCGTGATCCCATGAAAGTGCGCGGACGAGATTCGCCCGGTAAGGCATCCCTGAACCAGCTTGTCGAAATGTGACTGCGGAATGCCAAGAGTGCAATCAAGACATTCCGCGATGCCGAGTTCAGGTGATGCAGGGCAATGCACTACGGTACCAACCGCAAGCGGACGTTTTTCTTCCGATGTGTTCGGTGGAGACTTGTCTCCCCTCTCGGCCGCCAGCCATGCCTTTCTCACGTTGAACCGTTCTTCGCTTAACACCCTGAGTTCAGCCACTGGCACGTGCCTAAGCGCCTCTCCATCTATAACAAAGATACAGTCGTCCGCCAAGTTACTGGACCATCCCTCATCTCCGCGGTGACCGATGCTGAACTCAGTTACTGCTAAGTGAACGACATGAAACGGCTCCTCATTCTCGTTGGCATGCCAGCGAACGGCGGTCGGTGCTGTGCTGAGATGAACGAATGCACCCCCGCGTTTCAAAACCAACTTGGTGGAACCGCTACGCAACTCGACCCCGTCAGCGAGTTGTACTGCCCGGTACTGGGCGGCAATCTTTGCTGGATCATGCATCGGCGCCATCCGCACATCAATGGCTGTGTCTTAATGAGATGCCTAACTATTGAGTATACTGACTGGCATAGTACGCACCAACACGTTACGTACTGGCGCGAGATTCTTGCGATTAGTTAATCACCTGTCAAGAGAGATCCTAACGCCAATCGGTGTATTATGCGGACCAGCATCATTCCGTTATGGCTGCATCGGTGTTGGAAGAGCAGCGCGATATTGGTCCTCAGTCTCCACCCGTCAACGCAATCTCTCATGTTCCGCTTTTTTGATCCTGGCGCAGGGAGGTCAAAACCCTTAGCATCAGCGGCATGGTCGGCTTTTCGCGACGGCATCAGTTAGACCGCTTCATGGAATTGGCCTACCAACATATCGTCTTTCGCGGCACTCCCGTTCCGCTTCGAGCCAGTCACAGTCGTCAAGGACTTCTTCCGGAATCAGGCTCCGCGAGACGAACAACCGACGTAGGCCGCGCTTCTGCTGATACCGGCGCCATACCGCTTCATCTTCATTGAACCGGCGTGCGAGTTCTTGAGGGCCCATGAATGGATTCATGACTGATCGTTCTCTCAAGAAGCTATCGGCGAGACAGTCTAGCCAACTCGACGATGGAATGCTACGTATCAGCTAGCCCGGCCAGATCAAAGACAGCCGCGGTCACCGCGTCGGCGACGGAGATCATGAAGTCCAGATTTAGTGTGTCGATCGTATCGCTGGGCCGATGGTAGTGGGGATTACGGAAGTTGGCTGTGTCTGTGAGCATGACGGCGGGGAAGCCCTGTTCCCAAAACGACGTGTGGTCGCTACGCCTGGTGTCGGGGAGGAGCTCGCCGTTGCCTGGAACTATGAGGGGCACGATGGGCATGTGCCGTCCCATGGCTTGACTCACGGTGTTGGTAAATCCAGCGGACGCCTGATTCCCGATGACCGCCAGAAAGTTTCCAACCGTCGGCACGGCGATCGGAATGCCAGGAGGGATCTTTTGCGATCCCTCTTCGTCTCGCGCGTACCCGACACATTCCAAGACAAGGGCGCCGTGGACAGGCTGCTTGGTGGCTGCAAGATGTTCGGCATAGGCCCGACTTCCCAAAAGACCTTCTTCTTCAAGACAGAAGGCGATGAAACGGATCGGCCGTCGGAGCTCCTGTGATCCGACCCGGTGTGCTACTTCTAGCAGAACTGCCAGCGCACTCGCATTGTCATCCGCGCCCGGGGAGTCGATTATGGTGTCGTAGTGGGCGGCCAGAATGAGTGGGGCGATGTCCTGTTGGCCTCGCGCCGTTCCGATGACATTGCAATAGGTCCCGCCGAGGGCGTGGAATGGATGGCGGACGACGTCAAGGCCAAGCCGGCCGAACTCCTCAGCGAGATAGTCTTCTGTGCGCTTGAGCCTATCGGATGAGGAGGCAGGGTGACGTTCGCCGACCATGGC
>DASUMN010000162.1:0-2861 GCA_036277675.1 Nitrospira sp.
GCCGGATTCACGAACAACGATCCTAACAGCACGGAGTTCAGCAACTTGAGAACCCCGAGGGTAAAGAATAAGTCGATCGCCTAGTCAGCCGGTTCAATCACGTCGAGGTTGTGTCCGGCGATGACGAGGCGTTGCCAGCTAAGCGCATGCCGTGCCGCTATTCGTTGCTCCAGAATCCTTTGAGATCGAAAGACAATTGCCGATGATGCTTCACTGCGAGAAAGATCACTTGGCCTCGGCGCACCAGGTAGAGCACGAGATAGTCGTCCATCACGAATTCACGCAGGTCGTCTCCTGTGCCGAGGAGTCTGCGTAGCTCCTTGGTCAACGCCTTCGCTTTTGCAGATTTGATGGGGTGCGCCAAGAACGAGCGACCGGATTGCGGGAATCGGCAGAGCGTGGGAATCACGTCGTCGAAGAGATGGTCGAGAAACCGATGAAGCGCGCGCTTGCCGTGCGAGCCGAGGAATTCTTCAATGGCCGTCAGATTGGTCGAGAAGTTTTCAGTGAAACGCGGCTGCTTACCGGCCATGACGCGATTTAAGTTGGGCGAGACTGAGCGTCTTGCCTGCCTTGACGTCGGTGAGCCCCTTGATCGCTTCTTCCAGCAATCCGAGATGGATGTGTTCTCGTTCCAGCCGATGGTAATAGTCCAAGCGGTCCGCATCGATGAGTGCCGCACAGCTGCTGCCGTTTTTCGTAATGAGTTTCTCGCTCCCCTTGGTCTGCACCTCGTCGCATAGTTCAGTGAGCTTGGCGCGTGCGTGGCTCAGCGAAATGATGTCTTTGGATGTAATGCTCATTGGGTCCTCCTCCTGAGGGCGTCCCGGACAGCCTAAATACCGTACAAGATTATGTCAAGCTTGTTCAGGCCTTGGGCTCGGACGGGGACAGACGCCACGCGGGGACGTGAGGAAGGGTGTCAGTCCCCTGGCTTCACGGCGCATTCGCTAGCTGCCAGGCCAATGCTAGGACATACCGGGCCACCTCAAACTGACCCCCTCAACCCCCACGCTAGATACACTGCTGTTACTACGTACGGTCGGGAGGTTTTGTTTGCTCTGATCGTGGATGTTCCGGTTGACATGGCCAAGGGGATTCTGGAGGCGCTCAGCCGGTCCCGTATCAAAGGACGGAAGGTCCTGGTGCGTGTCGTCATGAACTAACGGGGTGTATGCTATCGCACGGTTGTGCAGTTTCATGTTCCATCAGTTCTTGGCCCCTCTGCCGCTTGCCTCGTTCGATTCGACAGGCGTAAGATCGGCTATCCTTCCTTACCTATAGCCAGAGGAGGTGCTATGGCTGTTCGCATCACTCCCCCGACACAGCGGGTTTCCCTTGATCGCAGCATCGAACGGATGCGGAAACAGCTCGCCGAATTCGCCTCGTTCCTAGGCAGGGGCAAGCCGACGCGCAGCCTGGAAGAGTTCGACCTGGAGACCGAACGGCTGATCGGCGATCTGCTTGGGCAGGCCTCCGACTTACTGCATGCCTATGAATATGCCGAGCTGGGCGAGGCGGCCGGATTGGTCAACATGACGGATGAGGCACCGGAAGGCAGCGGTCTGGATAGCCAGCGGCAGAGCCTCTTGCAGCGCAGCCGCGTACTGGAGAGTTGCGTGTCGGAATTGGAGGCGCGCCGATCCGTCGTGCCGGAGAAAACAAAAATCGGACGAACACTCATCGGTCCGCAGATTGTCGAGCACATGTCCACTGAGATCCGGAGCGTGTCGCAGGACGCCAGTTTGCGGGAGGCCGCGCAGTTGATGCAGCAGTGGAAGCTGGGCATGCTGCTCGTGACAAATAGCCGAGCCTACGTCGGCGCCTTGACCGATTCTGCTCTGGCCCGCGATGTGGCTGCCAAAGGGCTTGATCCGCGTACCACACCTGTCAAGCTGTGCATGCGCACGCCGGTCGTTGGCATCGAAGGAGACCGCCCCATTATCGATGCCGTGCGCATGATGAAAGAACAAGCCACACGGCATCTGGCGGTTACACAAGACGGACAAATCATCGGCGTCATTTCAGTCTCCAATATTCTACGGTATTACTCTGGGGTGGTCTGATCCGCCTCAATCCAACCGGGGAGGTGAGACATGGGTCCGACGAAAGCTATTGCGCATGGCAACGCACTGCATGAAGCCGTGAGCGGGAAGCTCATCAAGGACGGATTCGCGAGCCGGCGGGATCTCGAAGATTATGTGAATCATCACTATCTAGCCCTGCCGGTCGCCGACAATGCCGGCCGACTCTGGCTGCTCGACGGCAGCCCCGTCTATTGTTTCCACGGGACGCAGTACGAAACCGTCGACGATCGGAAGGTCCACCTCGCGCGCTGTTCCGATTGCGGCGGCATGGGAATCCGAACGGATGAATTCACGGTCGAATCGGATTGCATCCGCTGCACGGCCTGCGGACACGAATTCGATGCTCGACTCGAGATGATGGAAACCTGACAAGAGAGAATGAAGATGAGGGGGGCAGTTCTTGACCTTGCACATGACGAACACGCTCTGCTGCTGGGACGAGAGCGGGTGCGACTCGATCGCCCGCTGAATGTGCGAGCCCCGCGAGGGCGAGATCTGAAAGTGAATCGCCACAGATTGTAACGGCTCATTGGCGGCACGGCGCAGCAGTTACACTGCGGGCTCCTTCGTGAGATTCACGGCGCATTGGCCAACTGCCACGCTAGTGCTAGAACGTACCGCGCGACGGACTTCAGAATCTCCGGATCGATCGTGTCGGCGGTGTCGGTAGGTTGATGAAAGTGAGGATGAATGCCGCCGCTGACGACGGTGACGGTCGGTACCCCGGCTTCTTTGAACGGCACGTGATCGCCGCCGGGAAAGAACCCGTACAGA
>DASUMN010000163.1:0-8174 GCA_036277675.1 Nitrospira sp.
GCCGCTCAGTACGATGCCACTGCCGGCCCGCTGGCGAATCAATCCCGTTCCGCCCAGTTGCTGACTGCCTTCCATCAAGCCGGCAATCTTGCGATGGGTGTCCAACCAACACCCCGACCAATTGAAACCGGCGAAGACACGATTGAGGTCAATGGCACGCGGATTGCGACGCAGTGGGAGTCCGCGACGTATGAGTATGACGCGTCGGTGTGGCCAACCTTCAAACATTGCCGCCTCGTCATCAAGCTCTGGACGAGCGACGCTGTGCCGACGGGCTTGGTGCGCAAGACGGAAGAGAGAACCTGCCCGCTGGGCCGAGATCAGTTGGCGCGAGTCATGGTCGAAACGTATCTCAAATCGTTCGAGGGGTTTTCACCAGTGGCGAGGCAGAAGTAGCCCTGGCTGACTCGTCGAGATCGAACCACGGCCGGCTAGCGGGCCCTGCTGAGTCAAAAAGGAAAGTAGACCTCGATACCTCCATAGCCACCGCTGTGAAAGGAGTTACTGTGCTGGTATCCCCCTTTCGCCAGGAGGGCGACTTTTCCGACCGGCAACTCGACGACCGGTCCTGTCTGCACCGCGCGAAACTCTCCGTTGCCCATTCCGGCGACCTCCCACCCTCCATACAAGGGGCAGCATCCCTTTTCTGATTTGTGGACCAACAACTTGCCGCGCAGCCGACCCCAGAAGAAATTATCCAGATCGGCGTACGATCCGATGGCGTGGAGGTTGCCCTTTTCATGCCAATAGAACGCCTCGACTTGGCCGAAGGCTCCGACCTGATGATCGACCGTCGCGGTGGTGTTGAGGCGGTCTTCCTCGATTCGGCGCAACTGCGGGCCGCCCAATGCCAGAAATGTCCACCGGCCCACCGTCTGCGAGATGCCGAGAGAGGGAACAACGAACTGCACATTGGCATCCAACAGGCGACCGGAGCTTTTGAAACTGTATCCGAGGCCGGCCGTCATCGCTTGTGCGAACAGCGTGGTCCCACCGGACATCTGGACGATGGGCGTCCGCACGCCGAGATATCCGAAGTACTGGCTCTTATTGTCGATCTGAAATCCGGTGAAGACATCGCCGGCCCATGTTCGGCCGGGTAGGACTGTCAGGATAAGTGCTGCCAGTAGGAGTAGTGTAGGTCGCGCCATCGACGTTCCCCTTCGTGAATAGACTCGATACGAAACCGAACCACGGCGTTACGATCCTGCTGCGCGATATCAACAGCCGTTGCCTTCAGCGTGACGAACTTGATGCGGAGCAGCGCCCCCGACAGATTGTCAGGAACATAGTTCGGGAATAGGACCGAAGCTCCGGAGTACGAGAGGTCACGCGTCATGCCCTGTCTGGGTGTTTCTGTACTGAGAATAGCGCAATTTGTGCGGATAGCAAGTCGAGGGATGATTCTCCGATCTTGAAACGGAGCGAGCACGTAGCCGGCCAGATCATGGGCCCAATCCAGGCATTGTCCTGCCCATGGGGATCGCCCGGGAGTGCGATGCATCTGGCGCATTGAGGCGATCATGCGCTGTTCATGAGGTGTCATGGCCGACTCGGATGGCAGATCGGCAAGTTGGATGACGGTCAGCATCTCGCCCACGCCGATCTGTCGTTGGCTCAACACGCAGCCGGCGAGGCTGAGCACCACGCCATCCAGATTCGTCAAGATGACCGTCGTGGCGTCAGGTCTCGAAAAAAGTGGTGTGGGAAGAATGACCCGCACATGGTTTTTCCTGAGCGCGACAATCTTCCCCACGAACGACAGCCCCCCTGTGACCACTTCACAGCTCACCGCAGGCGCGTTCTGACTGTCAGGGGATAAGAGTTGATTCGGCAGAGCGGCTACGCTCATCGTCGCCTCCATTGAGTGTGGTGCAATGTTCGCCAGTGTTGTTCGCCCCGCTCAATACCCTCGACTGTAAAATGGATGTGGGTCTTGCGATAACGGCGCGTCATCGACACGGGACTAACCTTGAGGGTCACGCGAGGTAATTCCAAGTGGCTGCCGGCCAACGATTCACTTGGAATGGATGAGAAGCGAACGCGCACACCCATGAAGGACATGTCTTCCAGCGTTCCATCGAATGACACCGTTGACGTATGCAATCGGCATGACGTTTCATGGGGCACGCGCGGCATCCGGCGTTGTTCCCATGTGAAGGATTGCCAGGGAGCAGTAAGGGCGTGTTGTAACGCCCCCAGGCTGACTGCAATGCCGGGTTGAAGGCGATAGCTCTTCTCCCAAGGCGCAGGGTCTCCAAATATCTTGTCCACGAGCACTTCTGTTGTTGGATCGTCAAGCTCGACAAACTGAAGCCCAGCCATTACGTCACCGGATGGCGATTGTTCTTGTCTGACAAGCCGTCCGTTCAATCGCACGATGGTGCCTTGGGAGGAGGTGAGCAGCAGCGTCACCGTGTGCTGTGCCGTAAAGACGGGATGTTCCAACCACAGCGCGGCGCCGGACTCATTAATGTTGAGAATGCGGGCGGGGATGGAGCTGTCGTCCATGAACAGCTCGCCGACGAAATCCCGATTGAGCCGAAACGCCTGCCGGCTCTGTGGCTGCTCATTGGCCACGAACATGGCGATCGTCAACAGGATGAGATTGATCGTGCCCCAAAACAGGCTGACCGGAAGTCCGGCATCGCCTGTGCCATGCCGAAGATCCTGAATACCCAGGGCCAACCCGCTGATCAACAATCCAAAGGCCACCATGTGCGGCCACGCCAGAGTCAGCTCAGCGGAGATGTTTTTCTTGACGCGCTGACCTTTGGGCGTCACTTCGAACTTTCGTTCTTTCCTCGGTGCGGCAAGTGCTTTCAGTGCGACCGCGCTCAGCGCGAAGCACATGGCAATTTCATAGATGTCCGACCAGAAGGGATTGCGAGAACCGCGGGTGACCGGGCGCATCGCGAGGGTCGACGCGATATAGAAGGAAAAGAAATGCAATGCCAGCAGTGTAACGTCCGCATGAAGCGGCGGTTTGTGGAACAGCAGGCTTGCCAGGGGCGCGATGAGGCAGATCACGCGCGGCAGGCCGAAGAAAAAGTAGAAGATCGATCCGAGATAATCCAGCCGCTGCGCGGCCGTGAGGCCGCGTTTTGTCAGTGGATTGTCACGGAGGAGCACCTGGATACAGCCCATGGCCCAACGTTTGCGTTGCTTCAGATAGCCCTCGAATGTCTCCGGCATGAGACCGGCCGACAGCACGCGATTGAGATAGCAGGATGTGTATCCTTTTGCGTGCAGAGCCATGCTGGTATGAATGTCTTCGGTGATAGTTTGTGTCTGGAACCCGCCGATGTCCTCCAATGATGTGCGGCGGAGCAGGCCGCCGCTGCCGGCGAAGAAGGCGCTGTTATGCGCATCCCTGCCTGCTTGGAGCGACCGGAAGAACAAGGCTTGCTCATTGACAACCTGAGTTCCGACACGGAGATTGCGCTGGAAAATGTCCGGGTTATAGAAGTGGTGGGGAGTCTGCACAATCGCCACGCTGGGATCATCGAAGAATCCGACGGTTTCTGTCAGGAATGTGCGGGTCGGGATGTGGTCCACGTCGAACACGGCGATCAGCTCGCCGTCGGTCATACGAAGCGCGTGGTTCAGGTTTCCAGCCTTCGCATGTCGGGGACGATCCGGTCTGGTGAGATAGTCACAGCCCAATTCGGCTGCAAGCGTCCTGGCTTCACGGCGATGGCCATCGTCGAGCACGTACACGGCGAAGCGATCTCGTGGATAGTCTTGCGCCAAACAGCCGATCAACGTTTGCCGCAGGAGCGATAATGGCTCATCGACAACCGTGACCATGATGTCGACGGTCGGGTACCTTGTGATCGGGGCCGGATGACGCTCAGTCGGCGACCAGGATTGATAGGTGAAGAAAAAGAACTGGCACAGGCCGTAGAGTTCCGCGAGATAGACCGTCCCTCCCACAATCATGCTGGTCAGGTCATCAGTGGGTAACGTGTACAGCGCCCTCCAGATCATGTAGCGGAGATAGAGGAGAAGGCTGAGACCAAGGATCCACCGTCGTCCTCGGTTCTGTTTGACCAGCAGGCCAATGGCGAAGAGCACCACGGCGGACAGTCCCGCCGCGATGGGAGTTTCAAACAGCCTATCGATGAACGTCATGGCGCAGGTAGCCTAGAGATACGGTTCGGCTTTTATGCCGTGGGTACCACCGTATTCCAAGAGCGCCTGTCAGCCTATACCGCAGATGGGTGCCAGTCTTTTGAAGGGGGGATTCACAAGTCATTGATAGATATGTGAAATATTTCGAGCAGTGGAGAGGGCGACTCGTCAAAAGAGGGGAGAGCGCTCCAGCCGTTCAGCGTGGGGCGGTGGATTTCATCAGGCTGTCGGCTTGCGGGGGCAGGAAGCCGAGATAGCCTCGATGCCGCTCTGCCAGTTCCAACACGGAAAAGGGCTGGCCGTTGACCATTTCAGGGGCAGAAAAGATTTGCCTGAGATGGTCTCCCGGATTGCCGACGATGTTTCCGGCGAACACCACGCCCAGTCGTTTGAGTCGCTCCACGGCCTTGTCGATGTGTTCGACCCGTACCGCGACATGATGAAACACGCGATCGCCGAAACGCTTCACCCATTCCGGAATAATGCTGGTCTTGCCACGGTCGTCTGTATAGGCCTGATCGACGAACAGCGCTGGGTATCCGGGTTTGCGATAGACCTTGGCATACCAATCCTCGTACTCGATTGTTTCATCGTACCCGTAGCCCAGTGCGACGAACGGTTCTGCGCCATGGTCGATATCGAACGTGCGGATTGTGAGGTGGTCGATGACCGGAAACAAACCAACCCCGGCCTCATCGAGCAGGGTCTTGAGCATCGCGGCCGCTTTATTGCGTGCCACGTAGTCGGCTACCATGCGCTCAATAAGTTCGTCCAAAGCTGCGGCTTGATCAGTCATAGCGACTCCTCATTCCCCAAACTTGATACCTTGGGCCAACGGGAGATCCGTTCCCCAGTTGATGGTATTCGTTTGGCGGCGCATATAGGCTTTCCATGCGTCCGATCCTGCTTCCCGCCCGCCGCCCGTTTCCTTCTCTCCGCCAAACGCTCCGCCGATTTCGGCACCGGACGTGCCGATATTGATGTTGGCGATCCCACAGTCGCTGCCGGAGGCGGACAGAAATTGCCCTGTGCGGCGGACATCGTTGGAGAACATGGCGGATGAGAGACCTTGCGGCACATCGTTTTGCATGGCGATGGCTTCGTCGAGTGTGCGAAACGTCATGACGTAGAGAATCGGCGCAAAGGTTTCACGTTGCACGACGGGCCAGCTATTCTGCGCGCGGACGATCGTCGGCTCCACAAAGTATCCCGGCCGATTCAGGACATGCCCACCGCAGAGGATCTGCCCCCCGTCTTTCTGCACCTCTTCGAGTGTGGCGCGGTATCCCTCGACGGCCTGGTGATCGATGAGCGGTCCCATCAAGACGTTGGGCTCCAACGGGTTTCCGATATGGACCTGAGCGTAGGCCTTCACGAGTTTGCCGATGAATTGGTCAAAGCACGACTCGTGGACAAGCAGGCGTCTGGTCGTCGTACATCGCTGGCCGGCAGTGCCGACGGCGCCGAACAGGACAGCGCGCATGGCCAGGTCCAGATCGGCGGTGTCATCGACGATCACCGCGTTGTTACCGCTGAGCTCCAGCAGTGTCCGGCCCAGACGCTCTCCCACAGTCGAGGCCACGCGGCGGCCTACTGGAACTGAGCCGGTGAACGAGATTAACGGCAGCCTGCGGTCCCTTACCATGTGTTCGGCCAGATCCGTTTGGTCGGAAATGAAGAGCGAAAAAATTCCCTGATAGCCCTGCTGCTGCATGACTCGATTGCAAATCTGTTGCACGGCGATCGCGCAGAGTGGCGCTTTGGGAGATGGTTTCCAGATGACCGTGTCGCCGGCAATCGCGGCGACGAAGGCATTCCATGCCCACACGGCGACAGGAAAATTGAAGGCCGTGATGACGCCGACCGGCCCCAGCGGATGCCACTGCTCTGACATGCGATGGGCCGGCCGCTCCGATTGCATGGTCGCGCCATAGAGCATGCGTGCCTGGCCGACGGCAAAATCGGCCATGTCGATCATTTCCTGGACCTCGCCGTCCCCTTCGGCCTTGATCTTCCCGACCTCCAGCGAAACCAATGTGCCCAGCTGGTCCTTCTTCTCCCGCAAGGCTTGGCCGATGAGGCGAACAAGCTCACCGCGTTTCGGCGCCGGCACAAGTCGCCACGCGGCAAAGGCCTCGACGGATTCGTTCGCAATGCGTTCGTAGTCTTCGCGAGAACAGGGAGCGACCGCGGCAATGCCTTCGCCGGTGGCCGGATTGATGGATTGCATGAGCGTTCTACCGGAGGGGCTGGAGGACCAGCCGCTTCCGGTACTGCCGCCGGCATTGACGGCCTGGATGCCAAGCTCTCTGAGCACCGTTTGTGTCGGGATCATCGGAAACAGGCTCCAAACTCGTTGTTGAGGAAATCCTTCAAGGGGATCGATTCCTGGGTGACGAATCCATGGTACTGGGACGGGTGGTTCAAGACAAGATCCATGACGCAACAGGCGCTCGAGGCGGTGGTCACTTGAATGGCAGACCAGAGCTTGCCTTTGATGCACTGTGGGTACACTTTCTTCACGTAATTCTCTTCGAAGAATCCGCCGTGCTGAGTGCCCGACACCGACGCGTAGATCAGTGCGACGTCCTGGAGGGTTTGCGGAACAGCCTGTTCGAGTACACGCTTCAAAGTCTCCCGATCTTCGTTGAGTTTGAGGTCTTTCATCAGCAAGTGGATTTTCTCGCAATGGCCGGGGTAGCGCAGCGTCTTGTAATTCATGGTCCGGACCCTGCCGGCATAACTGTCGGCCAGCGTGCCTAAACCTCCCGACGTATTGAACGCTTCGTACAACAGTCCGTCCAACTCGATCGTTTCGTACCCTTCCAGCGGCTGAAGAGGAACCTTCTCGCCTGCTTCAATGCCGTAGCAGAGATTGCCGTACTCGTTGATCAAGCCGTCGGTGGACCAGGTGAGCGAATATTTCAATGCGTTACTGGGATGGACCGGCAGCGCGCCGACGCGCATCTTGACCGTGTCCAGCGTTTCAAAATGTGTCATCAAATCGTGAGCGACGATGCTGATGAACCCCGGCGCCAGTCCGCATTGCGGCATGAAGGCATGGCCGGCCCCCGCGCTCAGAATCTTGATCTGATTCGTCACTTCGACGTCTTCCGTCAGGTCGAAGTAGTGCACACCATGAGTCAGCGCCAAGCCGGCGACGGTAGGGTTGCAGAAATAGGGGAGGCCCGACAGAATGGCATCGACCGGATGCGCCGACAGATAGGTGCTCACGGCGTCAGGATGGCGGACATCTAAGATACAGGGCGTGACATGCTCCAAGCCGAGGTCTTCCACGAGACGCTTCGGGGCGTCCAGGATGATGTCGCCCAGATGCACCTCATAGGTCTTGCGTTGAGCCAGGAGACAGGCGATCAGTGAGCCGATTTTCCCCGCGCCGAGGACGAGCACTCGATGCATCACGCACCTCGCTGTCCGTTAGTATACTCCACTCTCGAATTTTGGACAGACCCAGGGGAGATTTGTATGCGGCCTGTTATGCCTGCGAAGCACGATCTGGGCTGTCGATCAGATATTGCGGGTGGGCATCGGGAGTCGAGGACGTGACGGTCTGTTGAAATGGGGGAATGTCGGCTTTGAGGCGCCGCAGCAAACGCTCCATCTTCATCGTGGTCGGCACTTCGCACAGCCAGACGTGCATCCCGGATTCCAGTTCGTCGAAATGCCGCTGTACACGAAAACTCGGCTGTTCCATGAAATAGGCCGAAAGAAATCCATTCACGGCGGTCACGACCCACGGATGGGCTTTGATATAGCGGTAGCTGAGCCGGAGCTCGATGACGGTACTGTTGTCCTGCTGGTCCATCGCCGACACTGTAGCAATGTTTTCGCTGAGATCGCCACCACGAATGAAGGAGGAGGCGTGGTGGTTACCGCTGATAGCAGTTCCCAGTGGGATCATCAGGTGGGGAGTCGCGCACGCAATTCGGACCCATGGGCCGCGGGATTCCGACATACCCTTCGGCCGTATGGTTTTTATCTAGAATCTCATAGTGAGCCTCGTGACAGGCTCCTGAGCA
>DASUMN010000164.1:0-7467 GCA_036277675.1 Nitrospira sp.
TTTCCATCTCTAACGACTCCCTATCCGCCGCAAGCTCCTGGTTGGAGGACGGCTCTGGACGGGAATCGGCTGGAAAGACGGGTACCTGCCTGTCGCGCAATCCGTTGAGGAGACTGAGGACTCCGGGCACGTGGCGCTGCATGCTGTCGGCAGTGGAACGATCTCGCTGCATCAGGGTCCGGATGAGTGATACCGCCTGAGCCAGTAAATGAAGCAGCTCGTCGGTGAGTGGGATGCGTCCTTCCAGGACGGCGGTCATGCATGCTTCCATCGGATGCGCGATTTCCCCCACCACCTGAAAACCGGCCGTGTAGGCTGACTGTTTGAGGGTGTGCGCGGCGCGAAATAATCGATGGGCAGCGTCGGCATCGTCCCGTTTCCTCTGTAGCACCAGAATGAGCCCGTCAATGGCAGCCAGATACTCCTCTGCTTCCGACAGGAAATGCGACAACACTTCCGCATCCATGGGAGGCGCGGCATACTCCATGGTCGCCCCAGAACATCCCGGCTCAGGATCCGTATGAGGTGCCCCCTCCACCAATGGAACGGGGGATGCCAGGATCGGCAACGCACGGACCTCCGAGACAGCTTCACCCGACACCCATTTCTCGGATAAGACCAGGCATCGATCAACCGTCGCTCGATCTTCCCCCTCGCCGCCCCCGATTGCGCCCACAAGCATTTGAATACCCTTCACCGTCTCGCGCATCACGCCTACCGCCTGCGGCCAGGCATCATCAGGAGTGTGCGCGGCCCGTTCGCACATGGCCTCCAGCCTTTCGGAAAGCGCGGCGATGCCCCCGTACCCGTATAGCGCCGCGGCACCTCGAATGCGGTGAGCCGTGATGAAGTGTTCCTGAATCTTCGGAGGAGCGGGAAGCGCGCCATCAGTCGGATTCAGCGCCCTTGCGACAGCCGCTATCCCGTCGGACACTTCGGCGACAAAAATGCTGATCAGATTGTCCTGCTCAAACTCCGCACTCATCGGCACCCCGTCATGCAGGAGAATCCTCTTGTGCGCGGCATTGTGCCAATTGTTAGGCCAATTTGAACTGTGCCACCGATGCCGTCAGACCTTCGGCCAATTTCACCATCTCTTCCACGGTCTCGTGCGTGTGAGTGGTCGCCTGCTGTGCGGCCATGGCACCGCCGGTGAAATCCTTGACCACCCGCCCCACCTGATCGGTCGATGATGCTTGGTCGGCCGCGGACGACGCGATACTCTGGGCAAGTTCTGCGGAACGTTCCGCGATCGACGAAATCGTGCGAAACACGTCGCCGGTCCGAAGCGCAGAGGCTGATCCGGCCTCCACCGCCTGCGTCTCGCGCTCCATGGTGACCACTGCAGTGTGCGTCTCGGCTTGGATCACCTTCACCAGATCCGCGACCTCACGCGTGGCTTGCGTGGAGCTTTCGGCCAATTTTCGGACTTCATCGGCCACGACGGCGAATCGCGCGCCGGCTTCGCCGGCACCGGCCGCCTCGATCGTGGCATTCAGCGCCAACAGATTTGTTTGGTTGGCAATTTCCCGGATGGTCAACACGATCTGAGAAATTTCCAATGATCGGTCCCCGAGCGCCCTGACTTGTTTGGCCATCCGTTGCACCGAGGATCGGATGCGCTCCATATCCTGTACGGTTTCCTGCACAGCGATACGTCCCTGTTCCGTCGCTTGCAGCACCTGGCGGGCCGAATTGGACGACGAACCGGCGGTATCGGACACCTGGCGCATCGAAATCATCAGGCGTTCGATTTCGTTCAACGCCTTGACGGATCCTTCCGCCTGACGTTTTGCGGTACCAGCCATCTTCCCGGCATTGTCCCGCAATGCGCCCGCAGACCTAGAGACACGCTCAGACGACTCTCGAACCTGGCGCATCAACTGCGAGAATCGCTGAATCATGAGATTGAATCCGTCTGCCAAATTACCGAACATATCGGCCGTGACTTCGCCGCGCTTCGTCAGATCGCCTCTCCCAACATCCGAGACCAACACCAGAAATTGTGTCAGACGCTTCTGCATCATATCCCGCTCCTCTTCCGTGGAGGCGAGCGCCGTGATGCGGTCCAGCATGACGTTGAATGCCTTGGCCATATGACCGACTTCGTCCTGGCTTTCCAGTTTGGCTCGCGCCCGCAGATTACCCGCGGCGGCCTGTCCGGCTACGTCGGCCACGTGAGTAATATTCCGCGCCATACTGCGGGCCTGCAGATATCCCAGGGCGCCTCCGAGGAAAAGCGCCAAGAGCGCGCCGATCGTCACAACCTCGGCATGAGAGTCGGCTTTGGCTTGCCCCTTATCGCTCAGTTCTTTGGCGACCGCGCGTGCGGTGGTCATCAATTCGCGCATCCGGAGCGTCGCCTTGCCATATTTATCGGCGACGTCGACGGAAAGCGTGAACTGGCCGAGGTCTCGTATGGCCTGCCTCTGCTCATCCGTAATCGACGGGCTGAAACTATCCGCAAAGGCGCCGAGTGCGCCTTCGGACGCCAAGAAATAGTCTCTCAGCGACTGCTGAAGCGCTTCGACACGTTGGCCTTCTCTACCGTCCGCGGATGTTCCTTGGAGAGCAGGCAGCCGAGAGGCGTCGAGAGGATCAAGGGTCTGCCGTTTGAATTCGGCGAGCGACACGATCGCCTCGTCAAATTCGTGCTTTCTCATTTGCCGTCCGGCGCTCATAAGCACGCCGTGATAGAGACCCAGATTCGTGCTGCTGACACCCACGTTCGAGAGTGCCACCGTCGATCCATCGTAAACGGATTGCAACTCACTTTTCAGTTGGTGAAGGCCGATCAGCCCCATCACAACGACGGCGATCATCATGGCACTGATGGAGGAGAGACCGAGGATCAACTTCGGGAGGGTCTTAAGGTTTTGAAACCACACTCCGACCAACCACCCCGCTGACTTGCCAGACCGCGCCATGACTCCCCTCCTCCCCACAAGTCGCCAACGTTCGCCTCAATAGGATTATTTCCCGTCTGTGCCGATCAGTTTTGAGCATTCCCCGCATATTCAGGCTGCTTGCCGATCGATTCCGCCCTCAAGCATGACCAGCAGCCTGGAGACATCCATCACACCGATTGTTTGGCCCGCCGTTTTCAACCCCCCGGAAAGAAACGGACATGGGCATGTTCCTTCGCCGGAGGGCATCTCCACCAAATCCTCGAACTCAGCCGTCTGAATTTCCGGCACCTCTTCGACCACGATGCCGATGTGCCGCGCCCCCTGCCGCACCACGACGGCATAGTGCAGTGCGGCCATACCCGGCAGGCCCAACGATGGGTATAAATCGACGACGGGAACGATGTTGCCACGAAGATTGGCCACTCCGATCAACGCCCGCGGCATCCCAGGCACTGATGTAATCGAAGCGAGCTTGCAAATCTCACGCACCTGGCTCAGTTCAACCGCCAGATGCTCGTCCCGAAACCTCAAGATACAGAATCGAGATGGCAGGACTCCCTTCGAAGGGATGGCTTCGGCGTCTAGAAGAGGCTGTACCGATTCACACGTCGGTTCCATTGTCTCCATCGGCATAGACAAGGCGAGACTGGTCCGGTCTTCCTAAGAGCTGTTGGACTGCCTGCATCAGATCTTCCGGCGTGAATGGTTTCACCACATACCCATTGGCGCCCTGCTGTTTGCCCCAGAACTTGTCGCTTTCGTTTCCCTTGGACGTACACAGCACGATCGGAATGTTCTTGAACCGCTCATCGTTCTTCAAGTCCCGGCATGCTTGAAATCCATTCCGCCCCGGCATGACAACATCCATCACGATGAGATCCGGCTGTTCGGCAGCGAGTTTATCCTCGAGCGTGTCCGTGTTGGGAAACGAGACGACTGCATACTTGGCGGCTTTGAGATAGGACTCGATCAGCTGCGACTCCGCGTACGAGTCATCGACGACGACGATTTTACTCATGAACCTGTTCCTCTCATGTGATGCCCGTTCACGCCTTGTCACCGGATCGGCACGACGACGCTGCTCACACCGGACGAACCGGAAGCGTCGTCCACAAGCCGATGCTCAGTCCCAGCCAAAAGACAGAGATCCGCACCCACATCATGGCCTCCCGAACCAGGGCATCGACAGCTGGCAAATTCTCACGCAAGTCTATCCGCTTGCCGACTGTTTACAAGAAATCGATGAAAACCGGCGTGTCGAGTGGATAACGTTGTCGCTCAGGCGGATGCGAGGACGCACTGTGTCGTGATTGTCCAACACAAGGAGTATTGGACAAACCTAGGATGGATCGCGCAAAGGGAGAGAGAGGAAGGGCGCTAGAACGGCATGAACGACCAGTCCTGACGGGGAAGCTTCACCTGGTCATATGGATCTTGTGCGTTCCCACAATACCTCCGGCTCGCCGAGCGAATGCGTCACCCAGCGTGCGAGAACGAACAGCGCATCGCTCAGGCGGTTGAGGAATACGATAATCGCTGGGTCCACTTGTTCTTTTCGCGTCAGGCTGACACAGCGCCGCTCGGCACGCCTGCAGACGGTACGGGCGAGATGAAGCATGCTGGCGGTTGTTCCGCCTCCCGGCAAGATGAATTCCTTCAGTGGCTGAAGATCCTTTTGCCAGCCGTCGATCGATCGTTCAAGCCGGGCCACATCTCCCCCATCAATCGACGGCATGTTTGGAAACGATTGGCCCGGCTTTGTCGCCAGCAGCCCGCCGAGATCGAACAGCTTGTTCTGCATCCAGCGCAACTCGCGCTCGACCGGTGCCAGCCCTGCGTCCTTCTGTTCGTTCAGTAACTGAGCCCGCACCACTCCGATGACCGCACTGAGTTCGTCGACGGTTCCGTAGGCCTCTACACGCAAGGCGTCTTTCCACACCGGCTGTCCTCCGGCCAGCCGGGTTTTCCCCTTGTCGCCGGTCTTCGTATAGACCTTGGTAATGCGCATGATTTCCTCTGTATCAAAAGGTTAGTTCAGCCCTTCGAATCGATAGCTGAGCCCGCCGTACACGGAAAGACTTTGTGCCGGCACAAAGGTTCGACCAAATAGGCTTGCAGTTCCAAACGTGGAATATTCGTGATCGGTCATGTTGTTTAACAAGATGTACGCCGTTAAACTTCCTCCTGGCACCTTGGTTTCATACGACGCTCGTCCATTCAACACAAAATACCCTGGAATCCGTTCAAACGTATTGGCCTCATCCCCTTGAGCAAACTGGGTACTGACATACAGTCCGATGAGAGACACAGTCAGGCCTGGCACCGGATACACGTGCCCCATGACACTTAAGCGGTGCTTGGGCACGAGCGGAAGCGAATCCCCTACATCGGCAATATTGGTCACGCTGAACACCTCGCGTTGTCGGAATATGGACTCAGTATACGTATAGTTCGCTTCCAGGGCAGCAAGTTCAACCGGCCTCGTTTTGACCGTTAACTCAACGCCTCGCCTTCTTGTACTTCCGATATTTCGGTTGATCCCCTCGAACCCTCCGGCACAAATGAGGCACGTAAACTGAATTTCATTCCGCACAAAGGTATTGAACACAGCGACCGAATAGTCCGTATGGCCGAAGACCTTTCCTTTCATGCCTATCTCATAGGTCTCTGATCGGGCAGGGCGCAAATTTGAGTTTGAGGTGAAGGGGGGAAACGCAAATATTTCCTGCGCCGTAGGGACACGGAAACCATGGCTATAGCTGAAGTATAGGTTGGCTGACGGGTGAACTACATAGTTCACAGCGCCTCGAGGAGTAACTCCTCCAAAGCGTACCACTCCATCTGGTCGCGTGTTGAGCGTTTCATCAAATCCGATTCGATCATAGTCATATCGTACACCTCCAACTACACTAAGCCGAGACGTCAGCCGAATCGTATCCTGTCCGTAAAAGGCAAAGATATCTTCCTTGGCTGATGATAACGAGCTTATAAACCCATTGGAAGTGGCATTGAACTCGTTCCTAGTAAACTCTCCACCGGCCACTAACGTATTCCCTATCCCCCCCCACTCGCCTTGGTGACTCATCTGTACGACAGTACCGCCAGAATTTGTGTTTACGCCAGTGGCATTCGTAAAGCCAAACCCAAAGTTCCCGAATGTGTCCTGGGCCAAATGCCTGTAAAAAGCGTTGGCTTCAATCGAGAAACCGAGTGGGAGACGATGTCGGGCGTTGACTTTCACGAAATGATTCTCATGCGCAAAATAATCTCCAGGGGTTGGATTCTGCCGTCGATCTTGAGCCATTTCAGCCAGTGTCAACTGCCCGGCCTGAAACAGTTTGTTGTTCACGTAGGTATAGGACGCTGTAATGTCCGTTGCCTGTGAGGGACGGTACCCGACTTTCCCAAAGAATCGATACATGTTCCCATCCGTCTCTCGACGATATCCTTCTTCGATCTCCCGACTGATACTGGCAAAGTAGTCAAACTTCCCGATCGGACCATTGGCATTGATCGCGTACCGCTGTCGCCCAAAACTCCCCCCCAGTGTTTCACCAGTCACTTGATGTTTGTCAGCTCCGCGCTTTGTAATGATGTTAATGGCACCGCCAAGAGAATTTTTCCCAAATATAGCCGAAGAACTCGGGAGTATTTCGATACGTTCAATGGTGTCTACAGCCACCAAGTCGAAATTGACCGAATTAAAATCAGGCTCATTGATCCTGACACCATCAACGAAAACCGATGTTCCTGTAACCGGGCCTCCATTGAATCCGCGCAAATCAATTGTCTGCTGAAAGGCGTTACCGATCGAATCGTACATCACGATCCCCGTTGCCCACTGAATGGCTTCCTGAACCGACTTCGCGCCGGTCTTCTTGATGTCTTCCGCCGTAATGATCGTTACTTTGGCGGGAAGCGTCCTGGCATCGACAGGCGTATCAGGCAGGCGGGTGCTGCTGACGACAACTTCCTTCACTTCAAGTGGCTCTCTGTCATCTGACTGGGCTAAGACGGGAATAGGACCGGAGACAAGCAACCCGCTGGCAAAGACACACAGACACAATACGGCTGACCGATAGCGCACGATGGACCTCCCTTGTGCTCGAAGGGTTGAGTCGAACCGACTGCCGGAAGGGTCTCCTGACTCGCGGATCGTCGTGTCTCTGCGCCTTCCCATCTGGAGACGTAAAACGTGAATCGTTATTCGTTAATCGAAAAAATCTATTCTTCCGATTAACGGTTCACGAATAACGTGTAACGTCCCCGCGACAGTGGCATGCTGCAGAGTTACTCCCCGCTTACAGTGGCGGCACCGTGATGGACTTGCACCATCTTCCCCGTCACCGGCAGCGTTTCTCCTAAACTCGACTTCCTCCCGATTGACATCGTCCCCTGTCTGGTTCATGGCCCGGCAGCCGGGGACATGGCCGCCGTGCATGGCTCATCGCCCTACATCTAAGGTCACCCGTGGCACGCCGCGCTGCGGGTGAGCATCGATCACCACGTCGCATCCGTAGACGGCGCGCAACACATCCGTCCTGATCGTCTCGGCCGG
>DASUMN010000165.1:0-4838 GCA_036277675.1 Nitrospira sp.
GACGACATCGTGGGAGGTCCAGCCCGCTTCCTTGTTCACCACGAGCACTCCCTCGGCCACGGCGGTTCGTCGGCTCATGTGCGTCACGGTACCCATATCGGCCTACGATTCCGAACCCGCGCTATCCGAAGCATCCGGAACATTCGACGGCGGCATTGTGCCGTCCCGTTCGGCATGCTCGTGTAACCCGTCCAACAATCGCATGATGCGGTCGCCGCGCAGACCGCTGACATCTTTCTTGAACATCACTTCGGGCAGATACCGCAACGTGAGGCGCCGGCCCAATTCAGCCCGCACGAATCCCCTGGCCTTGGACAGCCCGGCAAACACATCCTGCTCGGCTTGCCCCGTCTCCATCGTCGTGACAAAGACGTGCGCGATGCGCAAATCGGCCGTCATCTCGACCCCCGTCACCGTCACCGAATGCACGCGCGGGTCCTTGATCTTCCGCATCAGAATATCCGCGACTTCCATCCGGATTTGATCGGCCACCCGATCAGCCCGTTTGTAGGTAGTCTTGGACATGCACGGATCCGCTGCTTTGACGAGGCCGGTGACGAGCATCACGCCGCTTCTACAACAATTCCAACCTGGTTCGGACGACTTCAACCACAGGCATGCTCTTGATCACGTTCAACGCCTGCTCCAATACGTGACTGGCGTGGCTGCCCTCGTTCGCCACACACGCCATTCCCAACACCGCCTTCTGCCACAAATCTTGTCCGTCCACTTCGGCCACCGACACATTGAACTTTCCGTGCAGCCGGTCTTTCACGCTATGGAGCACCTGCCGCTTATCCTTAAGCGATTGGCTTTCCGCGATAAACAGTTCGACGGTACAGACGCCGACCACCATGTCCGTTCCGCATCCGCTCAGAGCTTCGTGGCAATCTTGTCGATCGCGTACGCCTCGACGATATCGCCGACCTTCACATCGTTGAAGTTTTCGATGCTCAAGCCGCACTCGTAACCTTGCTGCACTTCACGCACATCGTCCTTGAACCGCCGCAGCGAAGCGAGCTTACCCTGGTAGACCACGACGTTGTCCCGGATCACGCGCACACCGGCGCTGGTGCGGGGAATCATGCCGTCGATGACGTACGATCCAGCCACTGCTCCCGCCTTGGGAATCATGAACACCTGCCGCACCTCGGCCCGCCCCAACGTGCGTTCCTTGAGCGTCGGCTCGAGCAGTCCTTCCATCGCAGCCTTGATATCGGCAATGGCGTCGTAAATCACCGTGTATAGGCGAACATCAACCCCTTGCTGCTCCGCGAGCGAAGCCGCTTTTGGCTCCGGCCGAATGTTGAACCCGATGATGATGGCACGCGACGCGGCGGCCAGCAGCACGTCGGATTCCATGATGCCACCCACGCCGTTATGAATGACGCGCAGCTTGACCGCATCCGTTGAGAGCTTTTCCACCGCGCCGGCCAAGGCTTCGGACGATCCCTGCACATCGGCTTTAATGACGATGGCCAGTTCCTTGACCGATCCCTCTTGAATCTTCGCGAAGAGGTCGTCGAGCGACACCTTGGCAGGACCGCCCAGTTCGGCAGCGCGCCGTTTCTGCGCCCGCTCTTCAGCGATCTCCCGAGCGACCCGTTCATCCGACACCACCTGGAAGACGTCACCGGCGGACGGCACGCCCGGCAATCCAAGCACTTCCACCGGGATAGAGGGACCGGCCTGCGGCACTTTCGCGCCCCGATCATCAATCAGTGCCCTGACGCGTCCGCTGTACGTGCCGACCACATACACATCGCCCACCTTGAGTGTGCCGCTTTGGACCAGCACGGTCGCCACGGGGCCGCGGCCGCGTTCGACCTTGGCTTCAACGACAGTTCCCTTGGCGGGCCGGTGAGGATCGGCTTTCAGTTCCAGCACTTCGGATTGGAGCAAGATCATTTCGAGCAGCGTATCGAGTCCGGTTTTTTGCCTGGCGGACACTTCCACCATGATCGTGTCACCGCCCCAGGCTTCGGAAATGAGTCCGTGTTCGGACAGCGCATTCTTCACCCGATCAGGATTCGCTTCCGGTTTGTCGATCTTGTTCATCGCCACAATGATGGGCACTCCGGCGGCTTTGGCGTGGTGAATCGCTTCGACCGTCTGCGGCATGACCCCATCGTCCGCGGCCACAACCAAAATGACGATATCGGTGACTTTCGCGCCGCGCGCACGCATTGATGTGAACGCTTCGTGGCCCGGGGTATCGAGGAATGTCACCTGTTTCCCGCGCACCGGCACCGTATAGGCGCCGATATGCTGCGTGATGCCGCCGGCTTCTCCCTCAGCCACTTTCGTTTGCCGGATGGCGTCGAGCAGCGAAGTTTTGCCATGATCGACATGGCCCATGATCGTGACGACGGGCGGGCGCGGCTCAGGCCGTGCTTCACCGCCGGTGTCGATCGCGTCTTGCAGCAATTCCTCACCGCCTTTTTCCACCGCTACCTCGATCTTCACCCCGCTCTCTTCCGCGAAAATCGAGGCGGCATCCAGATTCATCGGCTGATTGAAGGTGAGCATTTGGCCCATCTCCATCAGTTTGCGGACGATGTCCGCCGGCCGCTGGCCGATGGATTCCGCGAACTCCTTGACCGTCGTCCCAGGCGTGAGCTTGACACTCTTCTTGCGCGGCTTGGTGATCTCGCTCGGCGCACTGTGGTGCAGATGCTTCGAACGATCGTCGCGCCGCTGCACGGGAATCGCCCGCAGATCTTGCCAGCGGGCGGCATCCTCACGGAACTTGACGTCGTGCTCTTCGTCCTTGACCCGGCCCGGCTTCCGAGCCTTTTTGAGTTTGTCTCGTTGCCCCTCGGCCGCGATCGCCTCGAATGCCATGCTTTTCTTCTTGCCGGCAACCGCCTCCACCGTCGCAGCCGCGCTCGGCTGGGTACCGATAGGCGGTTTGGCAGCAATGGCCCCTGGCACCGGGGCGATAGGAGCAGGAGCCGGCGGCATGGATGGGACTGGCTGGCTCGGCGGCGCCACGTCCGCGTGAGAAACACGCTCGGTTTCCACGCTTGACGGCGGAACCGCAGACACGACCGAACCCGGTGCGAGAGCCGGATGAGGAACCACGGCGGACGACTCGATTTCGCCGATCGGCGCGGGGACGACGGCGTCGGCCGGCTCATCCTCTTTCTTCCGCTTGATCAAAATACGCCGCTTGTCAGGCTTCGCAGGGGACTCGATGACCGGACTCTTCATCGCTCCGGCTTTGGCATGGGCCGTGTCAGGCACTTTCACTCCCTGTTCTGATTGTCTCTCACCGACTTTGCTTTCACCCTTGACGTTGGGGAGAAATTTCTCCAGCACCTTTTGCACCACATCGTCGTCCAGCGCGCTGCTATGGGACGCAACGGACACACCCATTTTCTTGAGCTCGGGCAGAAGCGCCTTGTTCTCCATCCCAAGTTTCTTGGCCAATTCGTACACGCGCATGATTCTGATCGGTATCCCGCTCGGTTAGCTGGCTGACCCTTCGGACTTTTGGGCCTCTTCAGACTTTTTGGCCTCTTCGGCCTCCTCGGCTTCTTCAGCCCTGGCAGCCTGCCGAGCTTCTTCCTGCAACCGCTGGGCTTCGGCTTCTTCCGCGAGGGCGGCCTTGATTTCCTTATCCCGTTCGACCTTTTCCTTCTCGTACTCGGTCGCACTGATGATGTCGATTTTCCAGCCGGTCAGCCGTGCGGCCAATCGGACATTCTGCCCGTTCTTGCCAATAGCCAGCGACAGCTGAGAATCGGCAGCGACAACCAGCGCCGACTTCTTTTCTTCATCGATCCCGACCTTTTCGATCGTGGCCGGGTTGAGCGCTTCGGCGATGAACACCCGCGGATCTTGAGTCCAGGTGATGATGTCGATTTTCTCGCCCCGCAATTCGCGGACAACCGCCTGGACGCGCGATCCCTTGATGCCCACGCAGGCGCCGACCGGATCCACGGCTTTTTCCCGCGACACCACCGCGATCTTTGTGCGATCACCCGGCTCACGGACCACCGATTTGATTTCGATGATCTTTTCCATGATCTCCGGAACTTCGAGTTCGAACAGCTTGCCCACGAATTGGGGGTGGCTACGGGAGAGAATGACTTGGACATCCTTCGGCGTGCGGCGCACCTCCAGCAGCATCGCTTTGACCCGATCGCCGCGGCGATAGGTCTCGCGGGGAATCTGTTCTTGAATGGGGAGCACCGCCTCCGTCTTGCCGAGATCGACCAGGTAATTCCGGCGCTCCATACCAAGGATGATGCCGTTCACCAGATCGCCCTGGCGTGTCGAATACTCCTTCTGCACCGCCTCCCATTCGGCTTCACGAACTTTCTGAAAGATGACTTGCTTCGCCGTCTGCGCGGCAATCCGCCCCAGCTCGTTCATCTCGATCAACGACCCGATCTCATCGCCGACCTCCGCTTCGCTGTCGTATTGGCGGGCTTCCTGAAGAGAAATCTCCGCCTTTGGATTGCTGACCTGGTCGACGATCACTTTCTTGGAAACGACGGAAATTTCTCCCGTCTTTGGATCGATCTCGACTTGAATATTCTCGGCTTGACCGAACCGCTTCTTGGCGGCGGTTTGCAATGCGGACTCGATGGCACCGATCACTCGTGCTTTATCGATTCCCTTCTGACGACCGATTTCGTCGATCACATTGATGAGTTCTCGGTTCATGCGTCATGCTCCTGCATCGGATTCCCCACGGCCACGGGCGCTTCCCGCCGCTTATATTTTCACGACCAACTTGGCCTCTGCAATCTGCTCCCCGTCCAACCGCAGAGTCTGCGGCTCAGCCTTCCCTGCTGAAACGGCCAGTGACACCGCCCGTTCATCCGCCT
>DASUMN010000166.1:0-21000 GCA_036277675.1 Nitrospira sp.
GTGATCGAAATTTTCCCTGCGTCGTCGGAGGCCAAGTCGGTGCGGATCGAACTGTTCGGCGACACGGTCGAGGCCATTCACGAGATCGACCCGCTCACGGGGAGGTCGCTGGGCAAGTTGCCCAAGATCGCGATCTATCCCAATACGCACTACCTCATCGCGCCGGATCGCTACGAGCGCGCCATCACGGGTATTGAAGAGGAGCTCGATGAGCGCCTAGCCTTTTTCAAGAAAGCCGGCCAATTGGTGGAAGCCCAGCGGCTCGAGCAGCGCACGAAATTCGATTTGGAAATGATCCGCGCCATGGGCTATTGCCACGGCATCGAGAACTACTCGCGCCATTTGAGCGGCCGCGCCCCGGGTGAGCCGCCTCCGACACTGTTGGATTATTTCCCGAAGGATTTTCTGCTGATTGTGGACGAGTCGCATGCGACGGTCCCGCAAGTCGGGGGCATGTACGAGGGGGACTATTCCCGGAAGCGGACCTTGGTGGACTATGGCTTTCGCTTGCCGTCCGCCGTCGATAACCGTCCTCTGAAGTTTACGGAGTTCGAACGGTGTCTCCATCAAGTGGTGTACGTGTCGGCGACGCCGGGCCCGTACGAGCTGGAGCATGCGGGAGGTGAGGCCGTTGAACAGATCATCAGACCGACGGGCCTGATGGACCCGCGCATCGACGTGGTGCCGGCGAAGGGGCAGGTGGATCACCTGCTGGGGCAAGTGCGCGCCGAAGTCGCCAAGGGAGGGCGCGTGCTCGTGACGACGCTGACGAAGCGCATGGCCGAGGATCTGACGGAGTATTACCATGACCTCGGTGTGAAGGTGCGGTATCTGCATTCCGATATCAAGACGCTGGAGCGGGCGGAGATCATACGGGACCTCCGCTTGGGGAAATTCGATGTGCTGGTCGGGATCAATCTGTTGCGCGAAGGTCTCGACCTGCCCGAAGTGAGCTTGGTGGCCATTCTCGATGCGGACAAGGAAGGGTATCTGCGCTCCTATCGCTCGCTCATTCAGACGGCGGGGCGGGCGGCACGCAACGTTGACGGGCGGGTGATGTTTTACGGCGATTGTGTCACGGATTCGATGCGGATGGCGATGGAGGAAACGGACCGGCGCCGCCGGATTCAGGCGGAGTACAACCACGCGCATGGCATTACGCCCACCAGCGTGAAGAAAGGGATTCCGGCGCTGGAATATGCCGTGGCCGAGCTGGACTACGTTCAGTTGGAATTGGCGGCTGAGTCGGTCGAGCCGTATGGAACGGCGGGGACGGCGGAACAGCTCATCGGCCAGCTGGAAACGGAAATGAAAGCGGCGGCCAAAAAGCTGGAGTTCGAGCGAGCCGCGGAACTGAGGAACCGGATTCGGGCACTGAAGCTGAAAGATCTGGAAGTGAAATCGTAGATGCTACACGTGTTTGTAGAGGTAGACGCCGACGAACATACCCAGAATGCTGAGGATGTTGATTTTGAGTGTGAAACCCAGTGTGAGTTTGACCAGAATCAGGTCGAGCGTGAGGGGTTGGGTGATGCCAAGCGAGAAGTGTGTCGAGAAGATATTCTGGATCGTCCCTTGAGGGGCCATGACTTGGAGAATTTCTCCAAGAATCCCGCCGAGCAGCCCTCCAATCAGCAGAAAAACGAACAGAATCCAGGGCGATTTTCGCACAAGAACCGTGCTCCTCTTCTCTTCCTCGCACCGATCTGTGAAGAAACTGATGGGAACCATATCGGAAGGCCTCCGGCAAGTCAATAAAACCGGCGGTTTCAGTAACGGGCCTGTTTCCAACCTCTCAGACCTCCCCATTCTTGACTTGGCCGCAGTGGTTCTATACACTGCACGATGCTCTTTTTCTAGATTTTTCGAGGCGATCGGAGATCTGGCGTAAGGCTTCGATGGCCTCTTTTTTTGTGGTCCTATGTTTGACGCATTGAGCGACAAGTTCGAGAACATTTTGAAGAAGCTTCGGGGGCAGGGTGTGCTCACGGAGCAGAACATCGCCGAGGCGCTCAAGGAAGTGCGGTTCGCGCTGCTTGAAGCCGACGTCAATTTCAAGATCGTCAAGGATTTCATCGAGCGGGTCCGCCAGAAAGCCGTGGGCCAGGAGGTCATGCAGAGCCTGACCCCCGGGCATCACGTCGTCAAAATCGTCTGGGAAGAGTTGAGTGAGATGATGGGGCGTGAGCGCGCAGGGCTTGCGCTCAGTTCCCATCCCCCCACCGTGGTGATGATGGTCGGCTTGCAGGGCGCCGGCAAAACGACCACCTGCGGCAAGCTGGCCCGTTTGTTCAAGAATCAGGGGAAGCGTGTCTTGTTGGTGGCAGCCGATCCGCGCCGGCCCGCGGCCGGCGAGCAGTTGAGTTCCCTGGGGCGTGATCTTGGGATCGAGGTCTACCGGGCGGATCAGGCGCAGGCTTCACAGGCGGACGTCGTGCGTATTTGCCGGGCCGGTGTTGAACAGGGGCAGGCGCAGGGGTTTGATTTGGTGGTTTTGGACACCGGCGGGCGGTTGCACATCGACGATGAATTGATGGGGGAGCTGGTTGCGGTAAGAGAGGCTGTGGCTCCGCAAGAGGTGTTGCTCGTCGCCGATGCGATGACCGGTCAGGATGCCGTGACGATGGCGGGCCAGTTCGACCAGAAGATCGGTCTGACCGGCGTCATCTTGACAAAGGTGGAAGGCGATGCGCGCGGCGGCGCGGTGTTGTCCATTCGGGCCGTCACCGGCAAGCCGATCAAGTTTCTCGGCGTGGGGGAGAAGCTGGATGCGCTGGAGGTGTTTCACCCGGACCGCATGGCGTCGCGCATTCTCGGTATGGGCGACGTGTTGTCGCTCATCGAAAAGGCGCAAGAAACTCTCTCGCGCGAGCAGGCCGAAGCGGCGCAGAAACGGCTGACAAGCAACACGTTCACGCTGGAGGATTTTCGGGCTCAGCTGGGACAAATGGGCCGTCTCGGCTCGCTGGATCAGATCCTCGGCATGCTGCCGGGAGGACAAAAGCTCAAGAGCGCGATCGAAGGGGACAAGCCGGAGCGGGAAATGGGCCGGGTGGCCGCCATCATCGATTCCATGACGATCCGCGAACGCCGCGATCACACCATTATCAACGGCAACCGGAAAAAGCGGATCGCGCGCGGCAGCGGCACCAGCGTGCAGGATGTCAATCGATTGATCAAGCAGTTTTTGTCGGCGAAGAAACTGGCGAAAGCCATGACCGGTGCAGGGGGGCGGCGGCAGTTGGCCCAACTCATGCGGTCGATGTAGCTGAGAAGCAATCAGCTGTCAGCGAGTGGCTGTCAGCTCAATGCGGAGGACGCATATCAAACAACGCGGCTGTGAGCGGAACGCTGACGGCTGTTTGCGTAGTTATCCAAGGAGGAGACAGTGGCTGTTCATTTGAGACTCGCTCGGACAGGTAGACACAAACGCCCCATGTATCGGCTGGTGGCGGCCGATTCACGCAAAGCGCGGGACGGACGGTTCCTTGAGATTCTTGGGATCTTCGATCCGTTGAAAGAGGCCGGCGTGCCGGAGCTCAAGCAAGAGCGTGTTCTGACCTGGTTGCGGCAAGGCGCGCAGCCGTCGGTGACCGTGCGAACCCTGCTTCGCCGATCCGGCTTGTGGAAACAATTCGAGGCGGAGAAGGCCGGCCAAAAGGGCGCCGCTGCGAAGTAGCTGCGTGGATGATGGTCGGCTCGATCGAGACGGTCACGGTCGGACAGATCGGGCGGCCCTTTGGGGTGAAGGGGCAGGTCAAAGTCAGACCCTTGAGTGATGTGCCTGGTCGATTTGAAGCCCTGACGGACGTACGATTGGTGGCGAAGGACGGTCGGATGCTGGAAACCAGCGTCACCACTGTGCGGCGTGCGGGAACAGAATTGATCGTGGGATTCGCGGGCCTGACGACACCGGAGGAGGCCAAGTTATGGTCCGGTGGGCTGATGCAGGCTGCTCGCGGCGCCGCGCCCGCGCTTCCGACCGGACAGTACTATGAATGTGACTTGGTAGGCCTCGAAGTGCATACGGACCAAGGGCAGCCGCTTGGTGTGCTGGAAGAGATTTGGGAATTGCCGGGCAATCATGTCTTCGTCGTTCGGCAAGGCGCCAAGGAAACCTTGATTCCCGCTGCGAAGCAATGGGTCACTGCCGTCGATCTCGATCGCCGGATGATGACCGTTCATATAATGGATGGGATGGACGAGTAAGATGCTGCGGTTCGACGTGCTGACCTTGTTCCCGGACATGGTGGCTCCCGTCCTGGGACAGAGCATGCTCAAGCGCGCCCAGGAGAAGGGGCTGCTTCAGGTCACCGTGCGCAATCTGCGCGACTTCACCGATGACCGCCACAAGGTGGCGGATGACGTGCCGTACGGCGGCGGCGCCGGGATGGTGATGAAGGCCGAACCGATTTTGCGCGCCGTTGATGCGCTGAGGGAAGAAGCGCAGGCGTGTGGTGAGACGATCCGGTTGCTGTTTCCATCGCCCCATGGCCGGCCCTTCACGCAGGACTATGCGCAGCGTCTGTCGCAAGAAGCACGCCGCATGGTGATTTTCTGCGGTCATTACGAGGGGGTCGATGAGCGGGTCAGAACGGCCTTGGCACCGGAAGAGGTGTCCGTCGGCGACTATGTATTGACTGGCGGCGAACTGCCGGCGCTCGTCTTGATCGATGCGGCGGCTCGGTTGGTCCCAGGCGTGTTGGGCGATCCGCAGTCCATGGTCGAGGAGTCGTTTTCGGATTCTCTCTTGGAGTATCCGCACTATACCAGGCCGGCGGAGGTACGCGGCCTGGGTGTTCCGGAAGTCCTGTTGTCCGGGCATCGTGAAGCGATCCGCCTGTGGCGCCGGAAGCAGGCGTTGCGCAGTACCTATCTCAGGAGGCCCGATCTGCTCAGAGATCGAGTCCTGACGAGTGAAGATCAACGGTTGTTAAATGAACTGATGCATGAAGGCGTCTCGATGGCGCCGGCACGTAGCGGGGAGGAGGGATAAGTCGATGAATCAGTTAGAGCGCATTCAGCGGTCCTTAACGAAAAAGTCACCGCCGACCTTTGAAATCGGGGATGTCGTCAAAGTCCACGTCAAAGTCGTCGAAGGGGATAAGGAACGTATCCAGGTGTACGAAGGAACGGTGATCGCCCGTAAGGGATCCTTGAATACGGAGATGTTCACCGTTCGGAAGCTGTCCTACGGCGTCGGTGTTGAGCGGATTTTCCCGGTGCATTCACCGATCGTCTCAAAGGTCGATGTCGTTCGGCAAGGACGTGTGCGGCGGGCGAAGCTCTACTACTTGCGTGGAAAGAAAGGGCGGTTCGCCAAAGTGGAAGAACGCGAGTTTGTCGGAGAGGGCAAGTCGTCCGCCCAGCCGGCCGCCGTTCAAGCCGCTCCGGAAGAACCCGCGAAGGCCTAACCACCCGGTTATCCGGTTTTGCCGAGTGCAAGGGCCGCTTGTCTCACTCAGAGCCGTGATCGGGAGCGAGCCTGATGGGGCCTGCCGATGAGTTCGAGCAAGAAGCCCGGCGGCGCGGATATCGCCGTGTCGCCGGCATCGACGAGGCAGGGCGCGGGCCGTTGGCCGGTCCGGTCGTTGCGGCGGCGGTGATCTTGCCCGTCCATCTCAGGTTGACCGGTGTCGACGACTCGAAGCAACTTACCGAAGCTGAACGGGAACGTCTTTACCACTCAATCCTGGGAAAAGCGGTCGGTGTGGGGATTGGGTCGGCCGATGCCGGCGAGATCGATGCCGTTAACATTTTGGAAGCATCCCGCCTGGCCATGTGCCGGGCGATCGCCAATTTGGCTCCTGCCCCTGATTATCTCTTAACGGATGCCGTTACACTCCCGGCAGTCCATGTCCCTCAGCGCCCGATCATCAAAGGCGATGCGCTGTCGCTCTCAATCGCCGCAGCGTCGATCATCGCGAAAGTCACACGGGATCGTCTGATGGTGGGGTACCATGAAATCTTTCCCCAGTACAATTTCCTTTCGCACAAGGGGTATGGCACGGCGGAGCATCTGCGGATGCTGGCGCGGTTTGGGCCCTGCCCCATCCACCGGCGGACGTTTGCGCCGGTGCGGGATGCGGTGGCCTCGGCACAGACAGCCGAACTCAGCATCGTGGGGTCGGCCGGGTAACCCAATCCGATTTCCATGAACACGCCCAATTCGAGGGATCCCCGTCATCAGTTCGGACACGCCAGCGAATTATTGGCGGAGCGCTTCTTACAGGCCAAGGGCTATCGGATCTTGGCGCGTAATCTGCGGACCTCGCTGGGCGAACTGGATCTCGTGGCCGAAGACCGTGGGGTTCTGGTCTTTGTTGAGGTGAAGGCTCGGGCGACGGACGCCTTTGGCGGTGCGGTGTTGGCTGTGAATCGGCGCAAACAGGCCAAACTCGTGCGGCTGGCCTCTCAATATTTGGCGCGGCATCACTTGGCGGACCGATCGTGCCGATTCGACGTCGTCTTGGTGCAGGGGCACCCATCTTCGCAAGGCCGCGTCGAACATCTTCAGAATGCGTTTGATGCCGATGCCTAGACCGTTGGCAAGGAAAGTCAGCCGAAGGATGCGATGATCCAGTTGATCCATGTTTCGAAGAGCTATGATCGCCGGGTCGCGCTGTCCGACCTCACGCTGGAAATCGGGAAGGGAGAGTTTGTCCTGCTCATGGGGCCGAGCGGGGCAGGGAAGTCCACGCTGCTGCGCATGCTCATCGGCGAGGAGCGGCCGGATCAAGGGCAGATCTTCGTGCAGGGCAAGAATGTCGGCCAGTTGAGACAGTCGGAGGTGCCCTACCTTCGGCGTAAGATCGGGACGGTCTTCCAAGACTTTCATCTGCTCCCCAAGAAATCCGTGTTCGAGAACGTGGCGCTGCCCTTGCTCGTGCAACGGTCTTCGGCGGCGGATATCCGCCGCAAGGTCACGGAAGCGTTGCGGGCGGTCGGCCTTGAGCATAAAAAAGACCAGTCACCTGCCAGTCTCTCGACGGGGGAGCAGCAGCGGGTCTGCATCGCACGGGCGATCGTCAACGGACCGGTCGTGCTTCTGGCGGATGAGCCGACCGGGAATCTGGACCCTGAACGGACCGCGGAGATCATCGAACTGTTCAAGTTGATCAATGCCCGAGGCACGACGGTCGTGGTGGCCACGCATGACCCTCATGTGATGGCGCTGGTCAACCGGCGTGTGATCACGCTGATGCAGGGCGTGCTCATGCCTGAGCGGCAGGGAGGCGACGCGTAGCGGTATGAGATGGCTCGGGTATCTCTTTCGTGAAGCGTGGGCGAATTTGCGGACGAACCGCACCACCACGGTGGTGGCGATTGTGACCACGGCGTTCACGTTGACCTGCGTCGGGATCTTTTTGCTCTCGTATGTGAATCTTCGCCATGCGGCGAATTGGCTGCAAGAAGACATCAAGGTGATCGTCTATTTGGATGACCGGCTCTCACAGGAAGTCATCCAAGAGCTCGAAGAAACGCTCAAGACGGATCGAATGGTGGGGGGGCTTCTCTATATCTCGAAAGACCAGGCACTTGGTGAATTTCGAGCGCAATTTCCATCCGACTCTCATTTGCTCGAAGGGCTTGGGGAAAATCCGTTGCCGGCGTCGTTTGTCGTCACGCCGGCGCCGAATTATCGGTCGTTGGACTCGGTGAATCGATGGGCTGAGCGGGTCAAAACCATGGCTGGTGTGGCAAAAGTCGATTACAATCAGGAATGGATCGATGCATTGGCCGGACTGATTCGGTATATCGAGCTGGCCGCGATCAGTGTGGGGGTGATCCTCTCCATGGCCGCCATCACCATCATAGGGAACACGATCCGGCTCGCGCTGTTCGCCAGGCGGGAAGAGATTGAGATTCTTCGTCTCATCGGGGCCACGCGCGCCTTTATCCGGATCCCCTATGTCATCGAGGGTGCCGTGTTGGGGGTCTGCGGGAGTGCGCTGTCGCTGGGCATCCTGAAGCTTGGGTTTGAGTTGTTCCGTCGGCAAATCGGCTCGGTCGGCCGATTCAGCGGGATTGAGAATCTGGTGACGTTTCTTCCGATATCAAGCTGTGCGGCGTTTGTCGCGGTGGGGATGGTGCTGGGAGTGGCCGGCAGCATGGTATCCCTGCGCAGGTTTGGGGAGGCGCGAGGGTGAGGCCGTGGCTGGCGGCTATCGTCTGGTGTCTGTCGATGTGGAGCGGCTGGGGGTCTGTTGCCGTCGCGGCGAATGATCCCATTGCCGAAAAGATCGAGCGGGAACGTAAAACACTCGAGCAATTGAAAGGAAAGATCGAGGAAAAACGAAAGCGAGCGGAGGAAGCCGAGAAGAAACGAGAGTCGGTCTTACAGGGGATTCAATCGTTGGACGAACGACTGGTTCGTCATCGCCAAGATCATCATGAGATCACGAAGAAACTGCGCAAGAAGGACCGGGAAATTGAAAACATCACGGAGCATATCGGGGTGATTCGCACCGGCATTGAAGAGCGTCGAGAGGCCATCCTGGCGCGCTTCCGAGTGCAATATATGGAAGGACGGTTCGGGTATGTGAAAACGCTGCTGGCGTCAGGCTCCTATGCGGATTTTCAGCGCCGCCAGCAGTACGTCTCTACGCTGTCCCAAAAGGAGTATGAATTGCTCAGCACGTTTCGTGAGGATATGGCCCGCATGGAGCACGCCGAACGCCAACGGGCCGAGGCGCGGGCCGGTATGGTGGCGTTCAAGGAGACTATCGAAAAGAAGCTCGCGGACATCCGTGCCATCCAAAAAGAGAAAAAGGTCTATCTGGCAAAGATTACGCAAGAAAAAGACGCGTATAATCGGACCGTCGAGGAACTCGAGCGCTCGGCGTCGCGAGTAGACAGTTTGCTGCGGGAATTGGAAGCCCGCCGCCGGGCGTTGGCGAGCAAGCCTAAGCCCATGCCGGTTCCTTCTCGTGGGGCCAAAGGCGCGCTGCCCTGGCCCGCCGACGGGCAGGTCGTGTCGTTCTTCGGCCGTCAAAAACATCCGACTTTCAATACCTATGTCCAGCGCAAAGGGATAGAAATCAGGACAAAGGAAGGCAGCTTGATCCGTGCCGTGATGCCCGGTGCCGTGGTCTATGCGGACTGGTTGAAAGGCTACGGACTCGTTATAATCGTGGACCACGCCAATGGGTACTTCTCCCTGTATGCCCATGCCGCCAAGATTCTGGCTAAAGTCGGTGAGCAGGTCACCGAAGGGCACCCGATCGGAGAAACCGGAGATACGGGCGTGATTGGAGAAAATACTTTATACTTCGAGTTACGCGAAGGGGCTGAGCCGGTGGATCCGCTCCAATGGTTGGTTAAGCGGTAATGTAGCCGCGCGGAGGTTCACCGGATGGTTAAACGCAAGGAAGGGATATCGACGATGATGGATCAGCAGCCGCGGCGAAAGTCTTGGGTGGTCGTACCAATGATTGCGATCGCGCTTCTTGGCGGGGTCATGATCGGTAAGGGCTGGGAGCGGACGGGCCACGCCAGCGAAACGTATGAGGAGCTCAAGACCTTTTCCGAGGTGCTCAATCAGGTACAGAGACACTATGTGGACGAGACGAAGCCGAAGGATCTTATCCAAGGGGCCATTCGAGGGATGCTGGCTACGCTGGATCCCCATTCCGCGTACATGACTCCCGAAATGTATAAGGAGATGCAAGTCGAGACGAAGGGAGAGTTCGGCGGCGTGGGCATTCAAATCGGCGTGAAAGACAACCGTTTGGCCGTCATTGCTCCGATTGAAGGCACACCGGCGCACCGGGCCGGCATCAAAGCCGGTGATTTCATCGTGAAAGTGAACGACGAGACGACGAAAGACCTCACACTGATGGATGCCGTTCAGAAGATGCGCGGGCCGAAAGGCAGCAAGGTGAATTTGACGATTCAACGGGACGGCACGCCGGATCCGCTGGTCTTCACCTTGGTCCGCGATACCATCAAAATCGAGAGCGTGAAATCCAAGATGATCGACAATCTCGGCTATGTACGGCTCACACAATTCCAAGAGGCGACGGGCAGAGATCTGGCCAAAGCGATCAAACAGTTCAGAGAGCAAAAAGCACAAGGCGCCATTATCGACTTGCGGAATAATCCCGGAGGCCTGCTGACTGCGGCGGTCGATGTCTCCGAACAGTTTCTTCCCAGCGGGAAACTCGTGGTCTATACCAAGAGCCGGGACGGCAAGAAGGACGAATGGTTCGCAAAATCCAAAGATCAGCTGGAGGATTTGCCGATTATTGTGCTTGTGAATGAAGGTTCGGCGAGTGCGTCGGAGATCGTTGCGGGAGCGCTCCAAGATTGGGGGCGGGCAGTTGTCGTTGGGACTACGTCATTCGGCAAAGGATCGGTCCAGACGATTTTGGCGCTCGGCGACGGATCGGGTCTTCGCCTGACGACCGCAAAGTATTACACCCCGAAGGGACGGACCATCCAGTCGACCGGTATTACCCCTGATATCGTGGTGAAGCTCCCTGCGCCGCCCACTGCGAAGGTTGGTGAAGGCAAACCGGGTGAAAAAGAAGCGGAGTCCAAGTCTCCCAAGCCTTCCAATGGGAAAGACACGCCTCCAGCCGGTGTCAAGCCTCCGGATGAAGCCGGTTCTAAGAATGGAACGCCCCCGCCGGCTCCGTCTGCCGAGGTGCTCGGCGAGCCGTCGCTTGAACAAGATGCCCAGTTGCAGAAGGCGGTCGAGCTGCTGAAGAGCTGGAAGATTTTCAAGGAGATGAAACCAGCGGTATCGTAGCGTCAGGCGATTATCGATAAGCTATTTGGGTTCATCTGAAATCCAGGATGATTGAGAGTCTCGAACTGAGTTACAAGTTCCGCAGGATGGTCAAAAGGCCGTCCAGCAAGGCCGCAGCGAGCGAAGAGGCGAAGCATACTCTGGGCCGTATGTTGAGCCTCTGAGCGATGCGACCTGCCTCGCAAAGCCGCTCCGGCAAGGCGGGGAACGACGCTGGCGGACTTTTTCAGCATCCTGTCAGGCGGTTTCGTCGAGTTTCTGGACAGCTTCGAGCAAAGCTGCTTCCGAACCTGAGAAACCTGGAAGGGTTCTCAGCAGGTGTGATTCGATCAGCCGCTTCAGGTCGGCGACCGTCCGAATTCCGAGCCGGAAGTAGAGATAGGTGACGAGTGAATCGGAAAGCCCGGGCAGCTTCGTCCAACCCTTGACCTCAGGCGGCAGTGGGGTTTTCAGTTCTTCGTAGGCGCGGATCGTTCCGGTTTCAAGAAATTCCACGATTTTTCGCGCGAGGTCCTTTCCAATCCCTTCGATGTCTTCTAGACCACCGCGCTGCGCGATGGCCGCCACATCGTCTTCCATCGCCAGCAGCGAATCTGCAGCGTGCCGATAGGCGCGAACGCGGTAGGGGTTCGCTCGTTGGGTGGCGAGCAGATCGGCCATTGATCGAAACAGATCCGCGATTTGCCGGTTATTCGTGTGTGGCATCGTGGGTCCATTGTGCGATGTTCCTAGCCTTTTGAGCAAGGGTGCGTTGATTGACAAGACGAATTCAGGTCCCCTAGGATGGCCGTCTATGGAAAAGTCAGTCCAGATTCATGTGAATGGGGAATCCAAGGTGTGGCGCAGCGGGGCGACGGTCGCCGATTTGTTGCGGGACTTAGATATCAAGGCTGAACGGGTCGCGGTGGAGCTGAATCTCGAAATTCTGGATCGTGCGGCGTTCGCGCACCGCCCGCTCAACGACGGGGATCGGGTGGAAATCATGAGTTTCATCGGCGGGGGATCATTCTAAGAGGATGTTATGGCTGACGATCGGTTGATGATTGCAGGACGTGAATTCAAGTCCAGGCTCTGGGTTGGAACGGGCAAGTACAAGGATTTCGTCGAAACACAAAAGGCCATCGAAGCGTCCGGCGCCGATGTCGTGACGGTGGCGGTGCGCCGCGTGAATATTACCGACCGCTCCAAGGACAACCTGCTCGATTATATCGACCCCAAGAAATACACCATCCTGCCCAATACGGCCGGCTGTTACACGGTGGAGGATGCGGTGCGATATTCCCGTTTGGCTCGCGCAGCCGGTGTCTCCGATCTGATAAAACTGGAAGTGCTCGGCGATGAGAAAACATTGTTTCCCGATACGGCGGGGCTGATCGAGGCGGCGAAAATTCTCATTAAAGAAGGATTCATCGTGCTGCCGTACACCAACGATGATCCAATCGTGGCGAAGAAACTCGTCGATATCGGCTGTCCGGCGGTCATGCCGTTGGCCGCGCCGATCGGGTCCGGCCTGGGCATCAGAAATCCGTATAACCTGAAAATCCTCATGGAGTCCGTCTCAGTGCCGGTGATCGTCGATGCCGGCGTCGGGACCGCGTCCGATGCGGCGTTGGCGATGGAATATGGAGCCGATGCGGTGCTCATGAACACGGCCATCGCCGGCGCACAGGATCCTCTGGCAATGGCGGAAGCAATGAAATACGCGGTGTGGGCCGGCCGATTAGCCTACAAGGCCGGCCGGATCCCCAGAAAACTGTATGCGACGGCGAGTAGCCCGATCGAAGGCATGCTCTAGCATAGTGCTGAGTTCCGAGTGCTGAAGTCTGAGTTGGCTGCAACACAATCCTTCTTGATTCAGTCCTCAGCCCTCAGTCCTCAGCCCCGTTGATCCCATGCCTCCCGTTAACTTCCGACTCCTCCTCGTCACCGATCGTACTCAAACAGGTGGTCGATCTCTTCCCTCTCTCATCGAACAAGCGGTCAACGCAGGATTGCCTGCCGTCCAACTTCGGGAACGTGATCTCTCCACGGGCGAATTGCTTGCGCTGGCGTGCGAGATCCGATCGATCACGCTGCCGCGCGCCGTTCCGTTGCTCGTGAACGATCGTGTCGATCTGGCGTTGGCCATGAACCTGGACGGAGTGCATCTTCGCGCGAACAGTTTGCCGGTGCCTGTGGCTCACCGATTGGTCGGAACTGATCGCCTGGTTGGGGTCTCGACGCATTCCCTCAGTGAAGTGGAGCAGGCAAATCGGGATGGAGCAGACTATGTACTCTTCGGTCCGATTTTCGATACGCCATCGAAGCGGCCGTTCGGACCTCCGTTGGGGTTGGCGGTGTTGACGGAGGTCTGCCGTCATTCGACCATCCCGGTATTTGCCGTGGGCGGCGTGACGAGTGCGTCGGTGTCCGATGTCAGAGGAGCCGGCGCTCATGGCGTCGCGGTGATCGGAGCCATTCTTGCGCACGACGATGTCGCCGCGGCAACACGCAGCATGCTCGCGGTACTGGCGCCGTAATGGTCCACCTTTCCTTACTCCCGTAGCACGCACGATCGGGCAGTCTAGTTGACCACCCTTAGGTCGGGTGTTAGAATCCGAAACGAACACGCGAGTGGTGATGTGCTCTCGCCGCAGTTGTAGACGAATCGCCGAGTGGAGGTATGGAAGATAGCAAAGGGCGATCGAAGCGATTTCCGTCTCTTCGGGATTCCGTCAAGAAAATCACGCGGCAGTTGTCCGAAGGTGACGCGGACATGATGCACAAGAACGACGAGCATGCGCGGGAAGCCGACAAGCTGCGCGTGCAAATCCAGTCGATGGAAGAAGAAATCCGCCGGCTGTACCAGTCACGCTACCAACTCGACCAAGCCAATAAACAGAACGAAAAGCTCGTTGCCACTCTGCAAGAAGCCAAGGCTCAGATTGAAGCCTTGCGCGCCGAAGTGGACAAGCTGACGGCGCCGCCGTCGGCGTACGCCATATTTTCCTGCATCAACGAAGACGGCACGGGGACGGTCTTCGTGTCGGGACGGAAAATGAAAGTCAGTCTCCACCCCTCCATCAAGCGTGCGCAGCTGCGGAAGGGGCAGGAAGTCATCTTGAACGAGGCGCTCAACGTCATCGAAGCCAAGGGGTTCGATAGCCAGGGTGAAGTCGTCCGCTTGAAGGACGTGCTGGAGGGGGGGCGTGCGCTGGTGACGCTCCATTTCGACGAGGAAAAGGTCGCCGAGTTGGGCGACCCGTTGCTGGTCGAACGGCTGAGCGTCGGCGACCATCTGCTGTACGATCCTCGCTCCGGATACGTCATTGAAAAGTTGCCCAAGTCGGAAGCGGAAGAGCTCGTATTGGAAGAGGTGCCCGATGTCGACTATGAACACATCGGCGGCCTTCAGAGAGAATTGGAACAGGTCCGCGATGCGGTGGAGTTGCCTTTTCTTCATCCGCACATTTTTTCCGAATACAAACTGAGTGCGCCGAAGGGCGTGCTGCTCTATGGGCCGCCGGGCTGCGGGAAGACACTCATCGCCAAGGCCGTTGCCAACTCGATTGCCAAGAAATTGGGCCATCGCGCGGGGAAAGAGATTCGCAGCTATTTCCTGCACGTCAAAGGGCCGGAACTGCTCAATAAGTACGTGGGCGAATCGGAACGGCAAGTGCGCGAGGTCTTCAAGAAAGCAAAAGAGCGTGCGGAGGATGGCCATCCGGTGATCGTCTTTTTCGATGAAATGGATGCGCTGTTCAGAACGCGCGGCACGGGGATTTCGTCCGATATCGAATCCACGATCGTGCCGCAATTCCTCTCCGAGATCGACGGGGTTGAGCGGTTGCGCAACGTGATCGTGATCGGGGCGAGCAACCGGCAGGATTTGATCGACCCCGCGGTGCTCCGCGCCGGCCGGCTGGATGTGAAAGTCAAAGTCGGACGCCCGGACGCGACCGCCGCGCGGGACATTTTCTCGAAGTATGTGTCGGCGGATTTGCCGTTCGCCCAGGACGAGGTGGACCGCTGTGGAGGAGATCGGCAGGCGCTCGTGGATCTGCTGATCGGGAGGACTGTGGAGACCATGTATGCGCCGAGTGAAGAGAACAAATTTATCGAGGTCACGTACGCCAACGGCGAGAAGGAAGTGCTGTATTTCAAGGATTTTGCCAGCGGCGCGCTGATCGAAGGCATTGTGTCGCGCGCGAAGAAATTCGCCGTGAAGCGGGCGATCGCCCAGGAAGGACACGGCCTCCGGTCGGATGATCTGGTGCGGGCCATCCGTGAAGAATTCAAGGAGCACGAAGATCTTCCGAATACGACCAACCCGGACGATTGGGCCAAAGTCGCCGGCAAGAAAGGCGAGAAGATCGTGCACCTTCGGACGATCAGCGGCGGGCCAAGCGAATCCCGCCAGATCGAAACGGTCACCACCGGCCACTACCTCTAACTGAAACTCATGCAGGATCAGACCCCGACGAATCGCGCGCGAGTGCTGGGAACGGAAACGGAGTTCGGGATCGCGGCGAAGGAGCAGGCTTCGTCGGATCCCGTGACCGGCTCCATTGCCGTCATCGGGCACTATCGTGGGTTGCCAGCCCCGAACGCGATCTGGGATTACGAAAACGAAAATCCGCTCTTAGACGCCAGGGGATTTGAAGCCGATGGGGAGCGCGAGCGGCCGAATCCCGACTACAATCGTCAACTCAACAAAGTCCTCGCCAACGGTGGGCGGTTGTATGTCGATGGCGCCCATCCGGAGTACTCCACGCCGGAGTGTTCGACACCGCGTGAAGTGGTGGCCTTCGAGCGAATCGGAGAACGGATCCTCGCGCAGAGTCTTCAGGAACTCGCAAAGGTGCGGGGGAGTGAACAGTATCTCTTGTACAAGAACAATTCCGACGGGAAGGGCAACAGCTACGGCTACCATGAGAACTATCTGCTTCCGCGGGCTGTGCCGTTCGAGAAGATTGTCCGGGTGCTCACGCCATTTTTGGTGACAAGGCCGATCGTTGCCGGTGCCGGAAAAGTCGGCGCGGAGAATCTGACCGCTCCAACCGAGTATCAAATTTCCCAGCGCGCCGATTTTTTTGAGTGCCTGGTCGATCTGAATACGATGGTCAAGCGGCCGATTATCAATTCACGCGATGAGCCGCATGCCGATTATGCCAAGTTTCGCCGTCTCCATGTCATCGTGGGCGATGCCAATATGGCGGAGGTCTCCACCTACCTGAAGGTGGGAACCTTGGACATCGTGCTGGAACTGTTGGCAGCCGGTGCTGAACTGCCGCAGGTGGAGCTGGAGGAGCCGGTTCGGGCGTTCAAACAGGTCTCGCGCGATCTGGAAATGAAGCAAACGATCAAGCTGGCCGGTGGGCGTCCGACGACGGCGCTGGCGATTCAGCGCGCCTATCTCACGGCTGCGAAGGCCTGGTATGCCGCTCGCGGCTCAACGCTGGAGACGCAGGACGTGCTTGCTCGCTGGGAGGACGTGCTGGTCAAGCTCGAACAAGACCCTCGGTTGTTGGTGAGGGAGTTGGATTGGGTGGCTAAGCGCCATCTGATCGAGTCGTACATGGATCGGAAAGGCTGCGGGTGGGACGATCCTCGCACCAAGCTGATGGACCTTCAGTATCATGATATCCGTCCTGAGAAAGGGCTCTTTTATACTCTGGAACGCGGCGGCCATATTGAACCGATCGTGGAGGAAGCGGAGATCCGGCAGGCCGAATTCACGCCGCCGCCAGGGACCAGGGCGTATTTCCGTGGCCGTTGTGCCACCAAGTTCCCCACGGCGCTGTGTGGTGCGAGTTGGACCTCGGTGCTGTTCGATGTCGGGAACACGACCATCAAGAAAATCCCGTTGATGGACCCGTATCGCGGCACGCAGGCGTTGACCGGCGGATTGCTCGATGCCGTTGACACAGTTGATGCCCTCATTGAGAAGCTGAAAGCGTGACGCACCAGCGCTAGATCCATCATGAAACTGCCGTATTTCCCCCATCACGACGACTCGAGTTTCTTTCACTTTGTGTCGCAGTGCCATCCTGGGTTGATGCCAGGCGGCCAGGGCTCGATGCCCTCGAATCAGCCGCCTCACACGGGTGTTCCGCTGGCGGTGCCTCAGGCCACCACCGTGTTGGCCATCAAGTATCAACAGGGGGTGGTCATCGCCGGTGACCGCCGGGCGACGGAAGGGTTTCAGATTGCCGATCGACGCATCGAGAAGGTATTCAAGATCGATGAGTTCTCCGCCATGGCCATTGCCGGTGCCGCCGGACCGTGCATTGAAATGGCCAAGCTGTTGCAAACTGAGCTGGAGCATTACGAAAAATTGGAAGGGATGCAACTCTCCTGCGAAGGCAAGGCCAACAAACTTGGCCAGATGGTGAAGGCCAACCTGCCGATGGTATTCCAGGGGCTTGTCGTGATGCCGCTCTTTGTCGGCTATGATGCCGCGCGCGCGGAAGGACGCATCTTTAAGTACGACATTACGGGTGGACGGTATGAGGAATCGGATTACCATGCGATCGGCTCAGGGGGCAAAGATGCCCGGAACACCATGCGGGAACATTTTCAAAAGAATCTGTCGGAACCGGATGCGCTCACATTGGCGCTGACGGCACTGTACAATGCCGCCGACGATGACGTGGGGACCGGCGGTCCGGATTTCGTGCGAGGGATTTATCCCACGGCCAAATTCGTGACGGCGCAGGGCATCGCCGACGTGCCGGGTGATCGCATTCGTGCGGTGTACGATGGCATGATTGACCTGCGCCGGTCGAGGGAGACGTAGCCATGCCGATGCCCTACTACGTCTCTCCCGAACAGATGATGCAGGATAAGGCGGAGTATGCCCGAAAGGGGATCGCCAAGGGCCGTTCCATCATTGCGATGGAATATGACGAGGGGGTCTTGCTGACGGCGGATAATCCGAGTGCGTCGCTGCACAAGGTGTCGGAGATCTACGACTGCATCGCGTTTGCCGGCGCGGGCAAATACAGTGAATTCGAGAACCTCCGGAAAGCCGGCATTCGGCATGCAGATCTGAAAGGCTTTATGTACAGCCGGGAGGATGTCACCGGCCGATCACTGGCGAACGGCTATTCCCAAAGCCTGGGCACGGTATTCAGCCAAGAAGCCAAGCCGCTGGAAGTCGAAATTCTCGTGGTACAGGTCGGCGTCGGCGCCCAACCGAATGAAATCTACCGGATCTCGTTCGACGGGAGCATCATCGACGAGAAGAACTTCTCGGTGATCGGGGGAAAGTCCGACGCCGTTCAAGCCGTGTTGAAGGAGAAAAGCTCGAATCAGCCGCCGTCCTTGGCTGCCGCGCTGGTTCTCTGCGTCGCGGCGCTGGAGCAGACCGCCAATCTCAAGCTCCCCCCTGAAGGTCTTGAAGTGGCCGTCTTGGACCGCAACCGCGTGGGACGCAAATTCCGCCGTGTGCCGGTGCAGGACATTCGCCGGCTCCTTTCCGCCTGATCCCCCCGCGCATTCCTCCCCATCTGTTGAAGAACGGTGGATGGCCGTGTAATCTGACTGCAAGACCATGACATATCCAGGTCCCTTGAAGCAGCGTATCTTCGGTCTTGAGAATGAGTACGGCCTGATTTTTTCGCCGAACGGCCGGATCTATCTGCCGATGGAGAAAGTGCTGGGGTATATCTTCGAGGGCCTCATTCCGAACAGTTGGCCGTCGAACGCGTTTCTGGTCAATGGGGCACGATTCTATCAAGATACCGGGTGCCATCCGGAATACTCCACGCCGGAGTGCGACAACATTCTCGATCTGGTCATCCATGACAAGGCCGGCGAGCGGCTCCTGGAAGCCTGTCTGCCGGCGGCGGAAGAGCGGCTTCGCGAGGAAGGCCTGTCAGGCGAGATTTATATTTTCAAGAACAACACGGATTCGCTGGGTAATACGTACGGCTGCCATGAAAATTTTCTGATGCGGCGCGACGTCGATTTCTGGAAAGTCACGGAACAGCTGATCCCGTTTTTCGTCACGCGCCAGATATTCAGCGGGGCGGGGAAGGTGCTCAAGGTCTCCGGGAAGCCGCAGTATTTCATTTCCCAGCGGGCCCAGCACATTCATGAAAAGACGTCGTCGTCGACCACGTCTTCGCGCAGCATCATCAATACCCGCGATGAGCCGCATGCCGACGCCGAACGCTATCGCCGGCTTCATATCATCGTCGGGGATTCCAACATGTCGGAGTTTGCCACCTACCTCAAGGTGGGGACGGCGGCGCTCGTGCTGTCGATGATCGAGGAAGGATTTGCGGTGCACGGAATGGAGCTGGAGGATCCGGTGAAAGCCATCCGTGAGATCGCGCGCGATCCGACGCTCAAGAAAAAAGTGCGGCTCGATGACGGACGGCAACTGACGGCCATCGAAATCCAGCGGGTGTATCTGGAGCGTGCCAAGGAATATTTGGATCAGCAGGCGCATGAGCCGATTCTGGATGACGTCTATGCCAAGTGGGAGACGATCCTTGCCCGGCTGGAAGACGACCCCATGCAGCTCACGCATCAAGTCGATTGGGTGGCCAAGAAACACCTGATTCAAAGCTACGTGGACAAGAAAGGCTGTGGGTGGGATGATCCTCGGGTGTTCCTGCTCGATCTTCAGTTTCATGACGTGAAGCGGACGCGGGGCCTGTACTACCTGATGGAATCCCGCGGCCTCATCGAACGGATCGTGGAAGAGGACGCGGTCCAACGGGCGATGTCCACGCCGCCCCAAACAACGAGGGCCAAGGTCCGAGGCGACTTTATCCGGTTCGCCCGGGCAAAGAACCGCTCCTACACGGTGGACTGGACGTACCTGAAGCTGAACGGCTACTGGGAAGAAACGATTCTGTGCATGGATCCCTTCAGTGCATCCAATCGGCGGGTCGAGGAGCTGGTATCGCAAATGTCCGGAGGGAGATTTTACCGATGACCCAGTACCGTCAGTACAGAATGCTCACGGTGGGAAGCGTGATCGGTATTGCCCTGGTTCTCCTGGCTGCCGTGTTTCCGATCAATGGATTGTCAGGCCAGCGGTCGGCCATCGCTTTCGACGGGAAGTACATCGGCAAGCAGGGTCAGATTCTCGTGGTCAAGGTGCCTGCGGATGAGGACACCGTCCGTGTGCAGGGAACATTCTTGGGACGGACGGTGCAATTTTTTCCTGAGACCAGACCGGGTGAAGCCAAAGGGTTCGTGGGGTTGCTTGGCATCGATCTGCAAGATGTGCCGGGAACGCACGATCTATCCGTTCAGGTCGTTCACGCGGATCACAGCCGGGCGCTCGCATACCGCATCGAGGTGGTCAAAGAGAAATTTCGTGTCGAGCATCTGAAGCTGCCCAAGGACAAGGTTGATCTCGATGAGCAGGGCCTGGCGCGATGGAAGGCTGAGCAAGAGCAGGTAAAAGTGGCCCTCGCGACCGATTCTCAAAGCAAATTATGGCAGACCGGTTTTGTCGAGCCGGTAAGCGGGAAACGAACCGGCATCTTCGGCAGCGTGCGCATCATGAACGGCCAAGCCCGCAATCCTCACAACGGAGAAGACATCGGCGCGCCGACCGGCACGGATGTGGCGGCAACGAACGATGGGGTTGTGCGGCTCACCGTCGATCACATTTTTTCCGGCAAGGGCATTTTCCTGGACCATGGCCTCGGGTTCTACTCGATGTACTTCCATCTGTCCGAAGTATTGGTGAAGGAGGGGGAAGCGGTCAAAGCCGGACAGATCATCGGCAAAGTGGGGGCCACCGGACGGGCAACAGGACCCCATTTGCATTGGGGAGTCAAACTGAACGGCGCGCGTGTAAATCCCTATGCGCTGCTGGATCTGCCGTTCAATGCCGAGACCCAGTCGGCGATCCCGTCGCCGGGTTCTGATTCGATCTCCGCAGCAGGCGCCCCGGCGCCGTAGCACAGCCTATCCTGGATCTTCAGCCAGGCGTACGGCTCCCTCCGGGCAACCCCCTCCACCCCGTGTGGCGCTTCCGCACGAAGTCCCGTACCGTCCAACTGAACCCAGATAATTTCGCTCAGAAGTTGACGCCGAGATGCTCCATCACGTAGCACACCTCACCGTGTGACCGGCTGGAGGGAGTATGCCGCGGACCAATCAGACGATCCGCCGGCTGATCGTGCGGAAGAAGCTGGAGCCGTCACGGGTGGGGTTCAGCAATGACCTCCGATGTCACAGCCGTTGCGTATCATGGGCGCAGCCGGTGAACGTCCGGTGAATCAGTACCATCCTGACAG
>DASUMN010000167.1:0-3822 GCA_036277675.1 Nitrospira sp.
GCCGTGACGATCGGATAGGTAATTTGATCTTCGACCAGATCCGGCGAGCGCCCAGGCCATGTCGTGTAGACGATGACCTGTGTGTCGGAGATATCCGGCAAAGCATCGATGGGCGTCTGTCGCATCGCCCAGAGTCCAACCGCTGAAAAGACAGCAACCAGCAGAAAGACGATAAAACGGTTTCTCGCGCTGTATTCGATGATCCGTTCAACCATGATCGATCACTCGCCCATCTTCATGCCGGACATCCCGCCCATGCTGTCGACCACGGACTTGAGCCGGCTTTCACTGTCGATCAGGAAGTTGGCCGAGGTAACGATGTGGTCGCCTTCTTCCAGACCAGTGAGCACCTCGGACCACTCCCCGGTCTTCACGCCCGTTTTGATCAGGCGCGGTTCGAGCTTGCCGCCGCCCAGATGAAGAAACACGACTTGCTTCTGGCCCGATTCGATGATGGCTTCCTGCGGGATGGCCACGCGAGTTCCCAGATTCGCCCGCAACTCCACATTGGCATACATATCGGGTTTCAGTTTCTCATCGGCATTGTCGAGCTCGAACCGGACCTTGGCCGTTCTCGTTTTGGGATCGAGGGTCGGATAGATGAACCCCACCCGTCCGGTCAGGACCGTGCCGGGATCGTAGGAGAGTGTGACCGCAGCTTGTTGCCCGACCTTCACGAACGACAGTTCATATTCATATATGTCGGCGAGGATCCAGACGCGCGAGAGGTCGGCAATGGTATAGAGTTCCTCCCCAGGCTCGACGTGTGCGCCTTGAACAATGTTTTTGCCGATGACCGTTCCACTGATCGGCGAATGGAGCGGCAACGTTTTGGTCACCTGCTTTGTCCGCTCCAACGCGCGGATATGCTCGTCGCCGATGTCCCACAGGTGGAGACGATGACGGGTCGCCTCCAGCAAATCCTTGGATCCCCGTGCCACTTCGGGAAGATCGCTGTCTCCAAGCTGCATGCGGCTCTGGAGCGCCAACAGATATTCTTCCTGGGTGGCAACGAGGTCCGGGCTGTAAATGGTGAAGAGCTGTTGCCCTTTCTTCACATGATCGCCGGTGGCACTCACAAAGAGCTGTTCGATCCAACCATGGAATTTGATGGTGACCTTCGCGAGCTTGCGCTCATCGACGGCCACACGGCCGACGGTACGGATCAACTTCTCCAGTGGACGTTTCGCGACCTCGTCATATTTCACGCCGATGGTTTGGAGGCGCTCCGGCGGGACGGTCACGATGCTGTTGACGTTTCCCGACTGACGGTGAGCTTCAGGTCCGACAGGACTTTGTGTCGTGGGCAGTGACTTCTTTTCCTGCTTGCCCATCCCCGGCATATCCATCCCGGCCATCTCGTCATGTTTGGAGTCCGCCGAAGAAAAGATTGCGGGGCGCGACGTCATCCACACGAAACCGGCCACCACAATGATCAGGAGCACGACTATTCCTATTCCAACAAGGCTGCGGCGACTCATGGTCCGGGGTTCCTTCCAGAAACCGGCTCACTTAACGGTCCGCCGGTCGCGGCCTCGATCCGGGCGATCGCTTTCTCGTGGTTCACCATCTCGCCGTGCAATTCGAGCTGGCTGTCCTGCAAAATCAAGAGGCTGTTGAGCAGCGTCAAGAAATCCACCTTGCCCACTGCGTAACCCGTTTGAGCTGCCTGCAGGCCAAGCGTAGCCTGGGGAATGATGGCATCGCGGAGGATGGTGATCAGCCGTTCGGCACGCTGCGCTTGGACGAAGCTGTCTTTCACTTGAAACAGCAGATCCTGCCGGGCTGCCGCGAAGTCTTCGCGGGCTCCTTCAAGACCGGCCAACGCTTCCCGCACGCCTTGTTTCTGCTTCGTTTCGTAGAACAGCGGAATCTTGACCCCCACCATCACCTGGTATCCGTTGTCGTTGATTTTGTCGTTGCGGATGCCGAGGGCCGTCACGTCGAAATCGGGATAGAACTGCCGTCTGGCCAGTGAAACGGATCGTTCCGATCGGTCGACGCTCTTGGCCGTCGCCAACAACGCCGGGGACAGTTGCTCGGCACGGCGGTTGAGTTCCTGTAATGGGATCGTCAAGATCGTGGCGTGGACTTCTTCTGGAGTTCCCAGGAGCCCAGCCGGCGGCCGATTCAAGATCCGGTTGATCGCCGCATGGAGGCTCTCCTTCTGCTGATCGAGCACAGCCAGCCGATCGAGCACGCGTGAAATTTCGACTTGGGCACGGAACACATCCTGCTGCGCGGCCTGGCCGACGCTGTACCGCGCTTTCGCCGTCTTCTCAAACTGCGTCAACAGCGCTTTATTCTTTTCCACGATCTCGATGCTCTGATGCACAAAGTGCAGATCGTAATAGGCCTGTTTGAGCAGGGCCACCAGCCTCAGGCGGGAGGCATGATATTCCTGTTCGAGCCGCTCCGCGTCACTCTGAGCGACCTCCCCCCTGAGACCCAGCTTGCCGGGAAACGGAATCTCTTGACCAACTCCGTACATGGCCCCTTCCACGACTGGAGGAACCATGGGCATGCGTTGGTATCCCAGCTGAAGGCGGGGATCCGGAAAGGTCTGGACCTGCGGCACGACTGCCTGAGCCGCCTCCCAACGCCGGCGGGCCGCCTTGATTTCCGGGCTGCCGTCCTCCAGTTCTCGAATGAGGCCGGCAAGATTGACGCGGGGCTCGCTTACCCCACGTTCTTCCGCTCCCTGAACAGACCAAGGGGCGAGCAGCAGCGTCGGTATCCCGATAACGAGCACAGACCACATGAGTCGGAACACAGAAACCATCGGTTGTTTCATGAGACACCTCCGCGCGCAGGACACGATTCAGCACCTGCTCGGCAGCTTCAGCCGAGCAGGAGTACGACGGCGCCGGAAGATGTGGATCAGATTCGGAGGACCGAGGAGGATTCTATGGAAATGGGAACAATGGAGAGGGCGCTGCTCCTGGCCCACGGCGTCGGAGCTACGCTGACTGTTGTGCCGCTGAGAACACGGCTTTGCAGGACCGGCACGTGATCGAGACATGAGATCAGACTCTGTTTGAGCTGACGCCCCGGAGACGAGGTGAGTGACGGCGGGCACATGATAGTCCCGTCCATCAGACAGGCCATATGGTCTTCCGTCAGAACGGCCATGTCCCGCGCCTCCGACAGATCGGGCAGAGCACACATCGTCCCCATCACCTGACAGAAGGTAAACAGCAGGGCCAGTGCCATGTACCGCACATGAGTTTGTGCAACCATCAGATTGATGATACTCCTCTGAAACTGGCGTTTCCGTTTTATGCCCGGATCACCACTACACCCCATAGACCTGGCATTTCAAGTAGCGATGGCCTTACCTGAATGTGCTAAGCATACGCGATGCCACAAAGACCCGCACAAAAGTCGTTCAATGCCCCGTGTGATTCCAACCACTTCCGTGAACAATTTTGTCACGACGCGAATTTCTCAATTCCCCTTAATTGGGGTATTTCGGGTCATCCGGCCACCTGATAACTGTGGCAAAGTGCGCTTCAGCATGATAGCGGAGCATGAGAAATACTCAGCCAATTCAAGAATGTGCATGGGAGAAACTCAGCAGATTCTCGGCAATTGCTCACCGGATAAGAGATCGAGAATTCGGTGCGTGCCCAGAACTGTCCGCAGGACGACCGGCGGAACATGGCGATCCGTGACGGTGCCGATCCGAGTAGCTTTACTGGACACCGCATGGCGGCGCATCACGGCCAGCGCAGCTTCGGCCTGTGATTCAGGCACCATGGCAACGAACCGTCCTTCATTCGCTACATACAGGGGATCGAGCCCCAGCAGCTCGCAGGCCCC